>JAIBAJ010000112.1 GCA_019695265.1 Bacteroidia bacterium
ATTGCCGCAGGAATGGCAGTAAGGCAAATAACCCAGGGTGAGGCAGATGACTGAATCCAGGATTCTAACTCGTTTATTACCAACCGTATGTTCAATCCAACAATAACCAAGGCTATTATCCAGGAAAGAAGGGCTAAAGATTTTGAAATTGCAAAATCGCCCATTTTAACCTTACTGGAAGTGAAATGGATGAGCGGAATAATTGCGAAACCCAGTTGCAGGCTCAATAATACCTGACTAAAAACCAATAATTTACCTACGGAATCTTCGCCCACCAGCCAAATGGTTAAAACCGCAGGAACGATAGCAACCATTCGGGTAACCAAACGCCTCAGCCACGGTTGAATTCGAAGGTTTAGATAACCCTCCATAACAATTTGTCCGGATAAGGTTCCGGTGAGGGTGGAACTTTGTCCGGCACATAACAAAGCCGTAGCAAACAAAATTGGAGCCCATTTTGAACCCAACAAAGGTTGAAGCAGGGTATGGGCATCTTCAATATCGCTAATGCTTGTCATGCCTGCCTTAAAAAAAGTGGAGGCAGCTAAAATCAGAATCGCAGCATTTACGAAAAAGGCTAAATTGAGGGCAATAAGCGAATCGATAAAATTAAACCGGATGGCCTCCCAGATTCCTGTTTTGGACTTTTCAAATTTTCTGGTTTGAACCAGGGCAGAATGGAGATAAAGGTTGTGTGGCATAACAGTAGCTCCAATTATTCCAATGGCAATATAGAGGGCAGTTTCATTCGGAATGGAAGGTATAAGGCCATGAGCCATTTCGAACGGATTAGGCTGAGCAAGCAGCATTTCAACCAAAAAAGATAATCCAATGATGGCGACCAATCCAATGATAAAAGCTTCCATTTTACGCATTCCAAATCGTTGCAAAAAGAGAAGTAAAAAAGTATCGAATAAGGTAATTAATACTCCATATAACAAAGGAATTCCAAACAAAAGTTTTAAGCCAATGGCCATTCCGATAACCTCGGCCAGATCGGTTGCTGCAATGGCAATTTCCGCCAATAGCCAAAGAAAGAAATTCACAGGTTTAGGGTAACTCATGCGAGAAGCCTGTGCCAAATCAAGACCCGAAACGATACCTAATCGTGCTGCCAAACTTTGCAGTACCAAGGCCATCAGGTTGCTCATTAGCAAAACCCATAGTAAGGTATAACCAAATCCACTTCCGCCCGCAATATCGGTTGCCCAATTTCCCGGATCCATGTAACCGACACTTACCAGGTAAGCCGGACCCAAAAAGGAAAGCAAGCGTTTCCACCAGGATTTGGCTTGGGTGGTATCTATACTTGCATTTACATCTTCAAGTGAAGGACTAAGTTCGGCTTGATTGGCTTGTTTACTCATTTCTTCTTGCATAAAATATTGTTAGTTACCCGAAAACTGAGTGTAACCGGATTAGGCTGCTTTTTAAATTGTACCAAACAGCTTTGATCGTACGATTCGATTGACAAAACCATTAACTCATCCCCTAAGGAAAGCCCCAACTTATCGATATAAGCCAAAAAACCGGGTGAATGATCGGAAATACCGGCAAAGGTGACCAGGCTTCCGGGCCCGGCTTCTGACAAACTAATGGGATTAAATTCAGGCATTTGTCCGCTGCGATCCGGAATAGGATCTCCATGCGGATCAAACTGAGGATATTGAAGAAACTGATCGAGGCGATCGGTAAGAAAGTCAGATTGAACATGCTCCAATTGCTCGGCTATATCGTGCACCTCATGCCAACCCATTCCCAACTTTTCCACTAAGAAAACCTCCCAAAGCCTGTGTTTACGAACAATTTTCAAAGCTTCAATCCGACCACTTTCAGTTAGTAAAACCCCTTTGTACTTTTCATAAGCAATGAGCTTTTTTTGAGCCATACGCTTTAACATGTCGGTAACAGTTGGGGCTTTATGTCCAAGCATTTCGGCAAGCAAATTGGTGCTTACACTGCCCTGCTCAACAAGGTTTGCTTTGAAAATAGCCTTTAAATAATTCTCTTCAGAAAGGGTGTTCACAACTAACTATTAGGCTACAAAAATACATTATTTAGGTTAACCTAAAATATCATTATAAATTTTTAAGAGCGAACACCTATTGCAAGGAATCTGCTTTCGTGGTACTTTTACACAATAAATACAAACCTAACCTGTTTAGGGCCTGGTTTGAATCCTAAAAAAATGGCAGAAGCAATCATCCAACTCAGTGGAATAACCCGCAAATACGAAGTAGGTTCTGAAACCGTCCATGCCTTGCGTGGAGTAAATCTGGAAATATATAAAAACGAATACGTTGCCTTAATGGGTCCATCCGGATCGGGAAAATCCACCTTGATGAATATGCTGGGTTGCCTCGATACTCCTACTTCCGGAATTTATATCCTAAACGGAACAGATGTAAGCGCTATGTCTGACAACGACTTAGCAGAAGTGAGAAACAAAGAGATAGGATTCGTATTCCAAACCTTCAACCTCCTGCCACGATCAACTGCCTTAGAAAATGTGGCATTGCCCTTGGTTTATAAAGGTGTAAAAAAGGCTGATCGAATGCAACGGGCATCCGAAGTACTTACCCAAGTTAATTTAGCCAACCGAATGGATCACCGTCCAAATGAACTTTCAGGTGGACAGCGTCAAAGGGTAGCCATTGCCCGTGCATTGGTAAACCGTCCTTCCATCATTTTGGCCGATGAGCCAACCGGAAACCTAGACTCCAAAACATCGGTAGAAATTATGGGATTGTTCGAAGAAATTCATTCCCAAGGCAACACCATTATTCTGGTTACACACGAAGAAGACATTGCCAGGCATGCTCATCGCATTGTTCGACTCAGAGACGGACTCATTGAAAGCGACGAACAAAACCCCAATCCGGTAACTGTTCGCAACCCGATTCCTGCTCAGGCATGAACATCTACACCCAGCGCCTACGTTGGAAACAATTAATCGTTGTTTCAGCCGTGCTTATTGGCCTGGGATCCCTTTGGTATACCAGCCAGCTTGTGGATAAGCTGGCCAATGAGGAACGCAAAAAAGTACAACTTTGGGCCAAAGCCACCGAAACACTCGCATCGGCCACCGACCCCAACATGGATTTGACCTTCATTTTCGATGTAATCAAGGACAATCAAACCATTCCTGTTATTTTAACTACCGAAAACGATAGTATTATTACTACCAGAAATTTAGATTCGACCCAAATTGATGACCCGGTTTTCCTTAGCAAAAAGCTCCTTGAAATGAAAGAAACCGGACCTCCTATCGAGGTAAAGTTAATATCCGGGAAAAACTTAATTTATTACTCACATTCCAACCTGCTAAAACAATTACAAATTTTTCCCTTTGTACAATTGGGGGTAATTGGCTTATTCATTTTTGTTTCTTACCTGGCTTTTAGCTCGAGTAGACGAGCCGAACAAGATCAAGTTTGGGTGGGCATGAGTAAGGAAACAGCCCATCAACTGGGAACTCCGCTATCTAGTCTCATGGCCTGGGTAGAATACATGAAACTGAAGGAGCTAGACCCGGAAATGATTTCGGAACTGGAAAAAGATGTCAATAGGCTTAACATTATTACTGAACGCTTTTCTAAAATTGGGGCTTCTCCGGAATTAACCCAACACAATGTATATGAAGTGGTTGCCGACAGCGCCGATTATATGAGAGCCCGATCTCCTAAAAAGATCAATATTGAATTTACAGCAAACACTCAAAAAGAAACCCAGGCACCATTAAATGCCCCACTATTTGCCTGGGTTGTTGAAAACCTCTTCCGCAACGCCGTGGACGCTATGGAAGGCAGCGGACGCATTACGATCAACCTTTTTCAACACGGCAACCATGTCATTATTGATGTAGAAGATACCGGAAAAGGTATTCCCCGATCTAAACTTAAAACCGTTTTTCAACCCGGCTATACCACCAAAAAGCGGGGTTGGGGCTTGGGGCTTTCCCTTTCTAAACGTATCATTGAAATTTATCACGGAGGTAAAATCTTTGTTAAAGAGTCAACTCCAAACAAAGGAACCACCTTTCGTATCCTTCTCCATTGCTAATTCCGCATGCAACACATG
The DNA here is from genome assembly GCA_019695265.1 of Bacteroidia bacterium. Classification (NCBI taxonomy): domain Bacteria; kingdom Pseudomonadati; phylum Bacteroidota; class Bacteroidia; species Bacteroidia bacterium. The sequence goes on from JAIBAJ010000112.1 coordinate 4,081, forward strand.
TTGATTGGTAACCTGTTTCAGTATAAAATTAACCCAAAATTGTCATTTGAAACGAAGTGAACAAATAATAAGCGCGATGGAATGTGGGATGATTTGGGTTAATCCTGAGCTAGTGTTAGTTAGTGCCGAGGTTACATTATGTTAGACCTAATTTTACCAATAAGGCTAATTCTTAAATAGGTCTTACATAATGTTCTCTCGGTATTCTTACCAATTTAGGATTATACCGAGGATACATTATGTTATAACAATTTTACTTAAGAAAACTAATATATAAATTGATATTACATAATGTTCTCTTGGTAAAATTACTTGAAAGCCTTACTAACACTTGTCTCGAAACGTAGTTTAAAATTTCTATTGACAATTTTGGGATTAATGTAAGTAATTGGAATTTGGAGGCGGGTACCTTCGCATAAGCTTTTCCACTCTTCCAAAGTTAAACGGGCTCAGGTCCGGGCTATCGGCGCTACTCCTCGGCCCGAAAGTGTTCGGGCCTGTGGGGTAGACTGCCTCTATCCCTACCCGGACTAAACCCCAACCAGCATCAGCATTGACCAACTAGCCCTAATTCCAAAAGAACCTTACACTACAAATCCAAAAAGAAAGAAAGCAACGATACAGCCCATTCATTCAAAAAAAAATTAAAGCAAAAAAAAGGCCAACTAAAAAGTTGGCCTGTCAAATTTCAAAAAAATTTTATTCTCCTCTAACTAACTCAACGTATCCATTTTTAGGACCATTGTATTCGTTTCCGTCGTAATATTTAGCTGAAACTACCCAGAAATAGGTTCCTGCAACTGCTGGTTGTCCGGAAATTGTATTTCCATCCCATTTAATTTGTGGAGCAGAACTTTTGTAAACCAAGGTTCCCCAACGGTTATAAATTTGAAGGTCATAACTTTGAACATTAGAGTTTCTAATCCAAAATACATCATTCACACCATCATTATTCGGAGTAAATACGTTAGGAATGGTAGTTCCCTGTACTACATTTACTACACCATACGTGGTATCAATACAACCATCCGGAGAAGTTGCCACCATCATTACATTGTAGCTACCAATGGTATCATATTGTTGGAAAGGACTTTCTAATTGTGAGTTATTTCCATTGGCAAAATCCCAATACCAGGCATTGCTATTTTGGCTGGTATTTTGGAATTGTAACATATCATAAGTAAATATTTGAGCGGTATCACCCAAAGCAGGGTTCAAAACTCCGCTTGAATAAGGAGTAACAACAGTAAAAGAAGGAATTGGGTTAGATAAAATAGTAACGGTCAAAGTACCGGGTAAAGAAGGACAAGTTCCTAAGGTTTCTACTACAAAAATAGTTCCTGTTGTTGGGGAAAAGTTAGTAGCGGAAGTATCTTGCCAGGCAATAACAACCGGATTAGCAGTGGAATCACCTGAAAAAATTCCAACGCCGGGGGTTACGCTCCAAACTAAATCGGTATTAGGAGTTGGGTTTAAAACCGTATATAAAGTATCGAATGAGCCACAAAGTACAGTAGGACCATCGATTTGTGGTTTTGCCGGTCTAACCCATCCTAAAGTGTAATGTTTATGAACCGTATTCCAATCGTAATTTCCAACTTTAGTAACACCCGGTTGATCGCCTGATGGTGCAGTAACTAATGGAGTTGGGAATGGTCCACCCGGGTTTTTCCACTCTGTAGGAGCCGGAGCTGTTCTCCAGTTAACGATACCTGTATAGATCGGATCTTCGTTTGGATTATAGGTTAAGGTTATATCAGCATTGGCAATTCCTGATTCCCTGGTAATGTTAAAGAAGTAGTCTTTATTAACCACGCAAATGGTAGAATCATCAAAAATTTGATCACTAATACCATAGTTAATAGGTTGATCAAAAAAGAAAGAAACGTCAAAAACAGTAGTATCGTTAGAATTAGGAGTTAGTGAAGCCATTCTTTTATGAACAGTTGGTCCAGTAAATCCACCCATTGGGAATTTATAATCCTGACCTCCGATTGAAACTGCTCTTTCTAAACGACCATAAATGGAGTTGTTAGCATTGGTGTTAGTTACTACAAAACCTGAAAGCCAGTTTACGGAATTAGAAGGGTCGGTATTGGTAACAGACATTTTATAAAGATCTGTGTTTAGGTAACCATTATTTAAATTAAGCTGTTTGGTAACAATGGCATTCAGGGTTTGAACTTTTTCCGCACTATCAATTTGCAAAATATTAAAGGTTGTTGGATGAGTTCCGGTAATACGTTGCAAGGAGTCGTTATTTAAAAAAACCTGTCCGGTGGTGTTTCCTGCCCAAAAGGTATCATTATTAACCCAGTCATACTTAACAATGATATTTCCGTCGTTATACATAGCTCCGGTAATCATATTACCGTTGTTATCGTAGATCGGAGGTTGTCCGCACTCGTAATTATTGATAAAATCTCCGTAAATCTCCAGATTAGCACCATTACAAACCCGCATAGCCGGAAGGTTATCATTATCATTCACAGGCACCTGATTCAACATATCTCCGTTAACTCTTACAACAGAAAAATCTTTCATGTAAAAGGTTCCGCCCTTAACTGTCAGGACCGGATTGGATTGGGCAATTGAACTATTGATTCCTGCAAACAACAAAACTGTTGCGGCTGAGAAGGCTTTAATAAAACTTTTTACCGTCGTAGAATTATTCATTTCGATTTGGCAGTTTTTCTTGTATAGAAAATCTATGGGTTGGAACCTACAAAATAATGGAGCAAAATCCGTATCGCCAAATTTTTTTGAAAATTCCTCTGTACCACTAGAACAACGAGAGGTACAGCTATCAAAAATACCCTATTTAAAAGGCAATTTATTTGAAATCAACAACTGCTTGGGGATAAAATCTACTTTTAATTAAGTTAATTTAAGAATTGAACTGCATTTTTCCGAAATGCTATATCCCTTTTCGGTTCGTGTTTATGGAATCTACCTCGATTCTGACAAAAACATCCTCATATCCAAAGAAAAAATAGCTGGGAATTGGTATACCAAATTTCCGGGAGGAGGGTTGGAATTTGGAGAAGGAACCCTTCAATGTTTGCAACGAGAATTCAAAGAAGAAATGAACCTGGAAATTGAAATTGGACCGCACTTATACACTACTGATTTCTTCTGTGAATCTGAATTCAGAAAAGGAATTCAAGTAATATCTATCTATTACCTTATTAATTCCATATCCAATTTGCCTCAAGTTTCCGAACCAGGAATTCAGGAATGCGAACTTCTTCCAATCCACCAAATTAACCTCTCCTATTTAACCTTTGAAACTGACCAAAAAGCCTTTACTCATCTCCAACGGATTCTTCAAAAATAAGAAAAGAAATTAGCCTGATTTTTTTCAGAGCAATACCCGACTTATTTAATCGAATTCAGGTAAGTTTTCTGAATATCCTATAACAATGAAAATTTAGCCAATCTTTTAACGATATTCGCACCCCTAAAATATAACTATCAAAATGTCTACTATTTATCAAATGCTCGTAAACAAAGAAACTAAGTTGTCAGTAATTGGGCTTGGCTACGTTGGCCTTCCTATTGCGCTGGAATTTGCCAGAAACATTCGTGTTATCGGTTTCGACATCAATGAAAAAAGATTAGAAATGATGCGAAACAATCAGGATCCAAGTGAAGAATTGGAATCTGAAGCTTTTGAAGGTTGTGACATTACCTTTACCAATTCTACCGATGTTTTAAAAGAGGCTACTTTCCACATTGTGGCAGTTCCAACACCAATTGATGAACATAATTTACCTGATTTAAAACCACTTCTTTCAGCGAGCAGATCAGTAGGTAAAGCCCTAAAAAAAGGTGACTATGTTGTATTTGAATCAACCGTTTATCCGGGTTGCACCGAAGAAGATTGTATTCCTGTGCTGGAAGAAGTTTCAGGCCTAAAATACCCTACCGATTTCAAAGTAGGATACTCCCCTGAAAGAATTAATCCGGGTGATAAGGAACATACATTGCCTAAAATCATGAAAGTGGTTTCCGGTTGTGATGAGGAATCACTGGAAAACATTGCTGACACCTACAAAATCGTAGTTAAGGCAGGGGTTCATAAAGCATCTTCCATCAAAGTAGCAGAGGCAGCTAAAATCATTGAAAACACGCAACGTGATGTAAATATCGCCCTCATGAATGAACTTTCCATGATTTTCAATAAAATGAAAATTAACACCTACGAAGTATTGGAAGCCGCCGGAACCAAATGGAATTTCCTTCGATTCACTCCGGGTTTGGTTGGTGGACACTGCATCGGTGTTGACCCTTATTACCTCACTTACAAAGCAAGAGAAAAAGGACATCACGCTCAAATCATCAATTCAGGTCGTTCTGTTAATGATGGTATGGGTCCTTACATCGCTCGTGAGACCGTTAAAAAAATCTCTTCCCTTCACAAAGATATCAGCCGTAGTCGAGTTTTGGTGATGGGTGCAACCTTTAAAGAAAACGTTTCAGATATTCGTAATTCCAAAGTTGCCGATGTAATCAACGAATTAAAATCATTTAGCATTACCGTTGATGTAGTAGATCCTTATGCCGACAGCAAGGACCTGGAACATGAATATGGCTTTGGTTTGGTTGAAAAAGCCGGAACAGGTTACGATGCCATTGTTGTTGCCGTAAACCACGTTGATTACCTGAAATTAGATGAATCCTACTTCCAATCAATTTCAGCAGCAGACGGAATTATCATTGATATCAAGGGCGTATTTAAAAATAAAATTTCCAAATTGACTTATTGGTCACTTTAAGAAATTAACCCTATTAGCAAACAACTGAACTGAACGAATGAAGATACTTGTTACAGGTGGTACCGGATTTATCGGCTCCCACACAACCGTAGAACTTTTACAAAAAGGATACGATGTGGTTATTGCCGACAACCTAAGCAATTCTGAAGAATGGATCGTTGACCGAATTGAAGAAATTACCGGCAATCGACCTTACTTTGAGAAAATTGATTGCTGCAACCTGTCTGATTTGAAAAAACTGTTTATCCTTCATTCCGACATTAAGGCAGTTATTCATTTTGCTGCATACAAAGCAGTGGGTGAAAGCGTTGAAAATCCGCTTTCATATTACCGAAACAACCTGGTTTCTTTAATTAATCTTTTGGATTGCATGCAGGAGAGTAAAATACCTAACCTGGTATTCTCTTCTTCATGCACCGTTTACGGAGAACCACAATATTTGCCGGTCGATGAAAACCATCCAATGCAAAAGGCAGAATCCCCTTACGGTAATACCAAACAAATTGGTGAAGAAATCATTCTAGACACCAGTAAAGGCAAAAAGATTAATGGCATTTGCTTAAGGTATTTTAATCCCATTGGCGCCCACCCAACCGCAAAAATTGGAGAATTGCCTCAAGGTGTTCCTAACAACTTAGTACCATTTATCACCCAAACAGCTATCGGAAAGAGAAAGGAATTAAAAGTATTTGGAAACGATTATCCTACCCCGGATGGAAGCTGTATTCGCGATTACATTCATGTGGTTGACTTAGCAAAAGCCCATGTGGTGGCAGTTGAACGTTTAATAAAAGGCAAGAACAAATCCGAATTTGAAATATTTAACCTGGGTACAGGAAACGGGGCCTCCGTTTTGGAAGTTGTCAATGCCTTTGAAAAAGTAAGCGGTCAAAAATTAAACTATTCCATTGCACCACGTCGCCCGGGAGATGTTATTAAAGTTTATGCCGATACAACCAAAGCTAATCAGGAACTTGGCTGGACTACCGAACTTTCGCTGGAAGATGCCCTTTCCTCTGCCTGGAAATGGGAGAAACAACTGAATCAGAAATCCAAATAGCAATCGAATGAATATTTTAATTACAGGTGGCGCCGGTTTTATAGGCTCCCATGTTATTAGACGCTTTGTTAAAAATTACCCGGGTTACCAAATTGTAAACCTGGATAAATTGACCTATGCCGGAAATTTGGAAAATCTGAGAGATATCGATCAATTCCCCAATTATACGTTCATTAAAGGGGATATTTGCGATAGCGAACTTCTTGCCTCCCTTTTTCAAACGCATCGCTTTGACGGGGTTATCCACTTGGCCGCTGAAAGCCATGTCGACCGAAGCATTTCCAATCCAATGGAATTCATTCAAACCAATGTGGTTGGTACTGTTACTTTACTTAATGCTGCTAAAAATGCCTGGAATGGTAACTTTGAAAACAAACGTTTTTACCACGTTTCAACAGATGAAGTATATGGCACTTTAGGTGAAACCGGCTTCTTTACTGAAGAAACGCCTTACGACCCTCACAGCCCATACTCTGCTTCTAAAGCGAGCTCAGACCACATGGTCAGAGCTTACCACGACACCTATGGTCTTCCAATTGTAATTTCCAATTGCAGCAATAACTACGGAAGCCATCACTTCCCGGAAAAATTGATTCCATTAGCCATCAATAACATCAAAAACATGAAACCTGTTCCGGTATATGGAAAAGGTGAAAATATCAGAGATTGGTTGTTTGTGGAAGATCATGCTTCTGCCATCGACCTTATTTTCCACCAGGCAAAAAATGGTCAGACTTACAACATAGGTGGACATAACGAGTGGAAAAACATTGATCTAATTCAGCAACTTTGCAAAGTTATGGATGAAAAACTAGGCCGAAAACCCGGTACCAGCGCTTCCCTCATTACCTTTGTAAAAGATAGGGCCGGCCACGACCTTAGATACGCTATTGATGCATCCAAACTGCAAAGAGAATTAGGTTGGAAACCAAGCCTGCAATTTGAAGAAGGATTATCTAAAACAGTGGATTGGTACCTGGCTAATGATGAATGGCTAAACCATGTTACCAGTGGCGATTATCAAAAATACTATAACCAACAATACTCCAAGGCATAGTTCCCTAACCCAACCATGTATACTAAGGAATTCCATACCAAGGATTTATCAAGCTTCTCTTTCCTGGTTACAGGTGGAGCCGGTTTCATAGGTTCTAACATTGTTCAATATCTTCTTACCCACCATGCAGGTAAGGTCACCGTTCTGGATAATCTAAGCGAAGGACAGTACCGTAACATAGAACCTTGGATTGACTTGCCTAACTTTAGCTACATCCAAGGCGATATCACCGATTTCGCTATCTGCCTGAAAGCAACCGAAAATGTTGACTTCGTTATTCACCAAGGTGCTTTAGGTTCTGTTCCCCGTAGTATTAAATACCCCCTGGCTACCAACGCCGCTAATGTTACCGGATTTCTAAATATTTTGGAAGCTTCACGGAAAAACCAAGTTAAACGAATGGTTTACGCCAGTTCAAGCTCAGTGTATGGTGATAGTGAATTGCTACCCAAAACGGAAGAAATTATTGGCAAACCCATTTCGCCTTACGCCGTTTCTAAACTGGTTAATGAACAGTATGCAGCCATTTACCATCGTACCTATGGTTTCGAAATAATAGGGTTGCGCTACTTCAA
>JAIBAJ010000113.1 GCA_019695265.1 Bacteroidia bacterium
GAAATGGCCAGAAATCAAAATCCTTCCCAATGGATTAATAAACTTGGAATTGGCTACTTTAATTCCAAACTTGCCGCCCAGGAATTGGTTAACCATTATATTCAACACAAAGGTATTCAGGCATTTTCCATTTACCCGGGTACCATGTTTGGCCCTTACGATTATTTGATTGGGAATGGTATGTACCTTCTTTCACTTTACCAGGGCAAAATGCCCGCTGTTTTAGATGGAGGATTACCACTAACCCATGTTTTAGATGTTGCTGATGCATGCATTTCTGCCATGAACTTGGGTAAAGTGGGTGGACATTATGTTCTAACCGGACAAGAAAAGGATCAATTGACTTTAACCGAAATGTGCAGGGTAATTACCCGGCGTCTCGAACTTAAATTCCCCGACAAAAAATTTACACCACCTAGTTTTATTGTACCAAAAGGAGTTGCAATGCTGGCAGCTTATTTTTCTGAGTGGTACTCCCGAATCACAAATACTCCATGCATGTTAAGCCGCGATGCGGTTAAGGCTGGTTGTCATAAAACCTGGTACAGCTACAAGGAAGCTGAGCGAGAAATTGGATATCAACCCAAACGAAGTTTTGAATCAGGTGTTGATGAAATGATTGACTATTACCAACTTCATGGCTTATTTCAGGTCAAAGAAAGATTCTTGGATAAAAAAAAATGATGTTTATTATACCCAAGTTATTGGGGAAATAGTCCAAAACCTCGAATGAAAATTACTATGATAAATGCCAATGCTGTTTAGGCAAATTCGTGCGAAGTATAATCGGACTATTACAGTTTTGCAACAGGAATAAAAACTTCCATCAAACAAAAAAAAGAGCGGTAAGACTGAGAAAATCAAATCTTACCGCTCTTCACGCTTACACCCCGGGCATAAGCGAAATATATCGACCTATTTTACCAGGTCTACCAGTTAAACACCGAAGTACTTTGCCAGCCACAAACCACCCCGCACATCAAAGCAAGGGTCAACGTCCAGTAACCAACATTAATTAAAATGTATTTAAAACCTTTTCTTTCAAACAATGAATTCGTTCCTAAAACCGGCAACACAAAAAATAAACTTGAAAAAATACCATGTACAATACCATGGTGAAAGGTACGAAAATTAGATCCATACTTTTCAATCATCATCAGGAAATCAGCATTCGTAATAGGATTTTCTTTCATACCGGGCTCATTAATTAGCAGGGAAAACAAACTAAATTGATGTATAGAAAGAATTTGCGCAAAATAAGCTAGCATAAAAGCAAGCAAAAAAGATACGCCAAAAATAACCAGCATATTGGCTTCCTTAATTTTCTCTTCGGCAAGGCCGCTTGCCTCCATCCATGCCTTTCCCAGAACACTTGGATTATACCAAATAAGCCGGTAATGGTTGGAATAATGGTAGCCACTAGAATGGCAAAAAAATTGATTTCCATATTAATTTGATAATTAGTTAGGTTCAAAATTAATTATTTATCGACTAGTTTTACAGGAAGAGAAAATAATCCTAAAAACGCAACACATTTCGGGGTTGGTCCGGGTAGGGATAGAGGCAAGTAGCCCACAGGCGAACGCAGCGCTAGCTAAGTTCGACGAGGACTACAGCCGAAAGCCCGACCATGAGCCTTTACCAATTTGGTCAATGCATAAAACTAATGCGAATGGGACCCGCCAAATAAGAATAAAAAACTAAATTTCAAGCAGATAACTTTTCTTTTCAATTGACTTGAACCCATATTATTATTACACTTTCAGATTATCCTTTTGCGGGCCCCCTTCCGCCCAAACTAATTTACTTTCTGATTTACCAATTATTGCAATGGGCGTTCGGGTCACGCTATCGGCTGTAGTCCTCGTCCCCCTAGGCTAACGCCATCGGGGTCCTGTGGGCTACTTGCCTCTATCGTTGCCCGAGGTGCAACTCCCAAAAGCTGTATTTCAAACTTAGTAAGGGGGAAACCTAAGGCTTTAAAACAAAAAAAGGGAATCAGCTTATAGCCTATCCCTTCGAAATAAAAAAATTGGAATTATTGCTTTACCAATTGTATGTCGCAACTAATTTGGATAGTGTCTGAAACCAATACACCACCGGCTTCGGTAGCGGCATTCCAGGTAAGGCCCCATTCTTTGCGATCTATTTTACCATTGATAGTAAAACCGGCGCGAGTTCCTCCCCAAAGATCTTTCACAACCCCACCAAATTCCACATCAAGTTTTACCGGTTTGGTAATACCTTTTATAGTCAAATCGCCATACAATTCGTAGGAACCATCGTTGTCAACATTTTCATATTTGGTTGCCACGAAAGTCATTTTCGGGAAATTAGCAGAATCGAAAAAATCCGGAGATTGAAGGTGACCATCGCGTTGTTGATTGTTTGTATCAACGGAAGCAGTATCTGCAGAGAAGCTGATTTTTGCTGTAGAAAAATCATCACCTTCTGTTTCTGCATTAACCTCGAAGGAATTAAAAACACCTTTTACATTGGTAATCATGAGGTGTCGTACTTTAAAGCCTACCTCGCTATGGGTAGGGTCTAGGGTCCATTTTGTTGCCATTGGTTTTTATTAAAAATTGATGGCACAAAAGTGGAGACAAGGAAAAAGATTAAGGTAGGACAAAACCTCTGAAAGATGGTATTATACCCAAAACTGGTATTACGGCCACCTAAATTTTAACTGGGAGGTGTATTGCCCATCTGTCAATTCCTTAGTTGAAGGTGAGTTTAATAATTTCCCTTCACGAACAGCTCTTAAACGGCTGGTAAAAATCCCATAACCACCTTCAATATTGGAATACACTGCTTTATCCTGAACAATGGTGGTAGTTTGTTGATTAAGATTTAGAAAATTATAAAAGTCGTTGGTTCCAACATCTACAACAAAATCGATACCATCAAAAATTCTAACCAAGGTATCTCCCGGATTAGGAATGGCGTTTTGCAAGAATTTATAGAAAGATTCACCAGGCAAAACTATGTAAACATCACTTTTATTATTAAATTCTGAACGATTTATGGCAGCTTGTTTCCAAGTTACCTGGCTTGGTAAAGTATCTGTGACACCTAAGCTATTTTCATAAACGGCTCTGTATTTAAAAACCACATTTAGCTCAGACACATATCCATTATCACCGATATTCCAGGCTACTTTGTAAGTGGCATAAGTACCCAATTGAGTTGCAAATACTGCGGTTGATGTAGGATTTGCATTAGGGTTTGAAATGTTAATCTGTTTAATGAGAGGAGTTTGAGAAGTGTAGATTTCTCCATTTTCATTGTTATGCACTTCCAGCATTAAATTATAATCAGGGTCGATGGTTTGGGTAGTTGCATATAATTTTTGTTGTCCACCAAAGAAGACACCTGACTCTTTTGAATCAACGTAAGTTTCGGTTAAAATAATTTCTTTAGGATTTTTATAAATGTATTCTCCAGTAGTTTCGTTGATTTTGTAAGGGATTAACTTTACAACAATGTCTTTAAAATAGTTGGAATCAGGAATTTGTGAAAAGATATAGGCATCCCCTTTACCAAGGAAAGCTTTTTGGATGCGCACATAATGAACTGAATCAGAAGGATTGATAGCAGAGTAAATAACCGGGATAGCTTTGTAATCGGAAAGGATATCGAGGTCAGTTTTACAACCTGCAAAAAGAGAAACGATGCAGGCGAAACCGATTAATACTTTTAATTTCATAGGTACAAAAGTAGTTTACAAATTGGAAGTGGGAATAAGGAGGGCTAACTATTTATATTTTCTGCGGCGAAGCACAGCCCAAAGGAGCACTAAACCCAGTCCGGCAGCAGTAAACAATCCCATAGCACTAAGCCAGGGAATGCCGTATTGCAATTTTGCTTCTTGCGGAAAATCGGCGGTAGTAATGATTGCGGAACCTATAATTAAGGAACAAATAATGAGGGTAAGAGACATCCTGTTGGTAAGGCTATCTAATTTTTTCAGCAAATAGCCATAACCTTGAAGTTCGACTTCAAAATGAAGTTTTCCTCTTTGTAATTTTTGAAAAAGCCCTCTGGCTTCACCAGGAAAGGTATTTAGAAAATTGCCAACTCGATTGAACTGGAAAGTAGCTTCCTGCAGGATATTTTCAGGTTTGAATTTATCCTTAACCATTCTTTCCCCGTAAGGTTCAATGAAGTCGTAGGTATTAAAATTGGGATGTATTGTTTTACCGATACCTTCCAAAATGGCCATTGCTCTAAAAATCAGAAAAACACTTGGAGGGATGGTGATTTGGTAATCATACATCAGCTTTTGAATACGGAGAGTGAAATCTGCTATACTACTTTCGCTAATATCGAGGTATGCAAAATCTTCGATGATTTCATTCACATCGTATTCAAATGCCCGCATATCATGAATTTCGTCTTTAATGGCTAGTCTACGAAAATTAAGAGCCATTTCACGAGAATCCTTTTGAGCCATGCTTATAAAAATACCGGCAAAGGCTTTTTTATCTTTAGGCATTATTTGGCCTACCATACCGAAATCGATTAGGCAGATGGTACCATCTTGTTTTACCAGAACATTTCCGGGGTGCGGATCAGCATGAAAATACCCATGTTCAAAAATTTGGGTAAGGTAAATATCCATACCTGTTTCCGCAATTTTTTCGGGATCTAGGCCCCATTCTCGCAGTTGTTTGGCATCGGAGATTTTGCAGCCCCTTGCAAATTCAATGATGAGAACCTTTTCTGTACTAATTTCCCTGTAAGCTGCGGGAACATAGAAATTGGTATATTCTTTATAGTATTTTCTAAAACGGTCGATGTTTCGGGCTTCATTCCGATAATCGAGCTCCTTCATCATGCTTTTGGTAAAGGTTTCCACCATTTCCTGGGCATTGTTCATACCTTGTTTTTTAAGGTAACGATCGGCACGACGAACAATATCAGCTAATATGGTAAGGTCTCGGTCGATTGTATCATAGATATGAGGTCTTTGAACTTTAACAACCACTTCGTCACCATTTTTAAGTCTGGCACGGTGAACTTGCCCAATCGAAGCAGAGGCTAAAGGTTTGGGGTTAAAATCATCAAATACTTCATCGATGGGTTGGCCCATTTCCCGTTCAATAATGACCTTAGCTTCTTCAAAAGGGAAAGGAGAAACACGATCCTGGAGCTTTTCTAATTCCTTAATTAAAGCTTCCGGAAGAATATCAGGTCTGTTGGAAAGAACCTGAGCCAATTTAACAAAGGTAGGACCAAGTTCTTCAGCAGCGAGGCGAATACGTTCATAACGGGTATATTCGAAAACCGGTTTTTCATCCCTCAGCCAGGTTACCCTTCTATCTTCGGAAACAAAATTGCGAAGGGTGCTATTTACCACAATATCCTCAAAGCCATATTTTACCAATATGCTTATGACTTCGCGGATTCGACCAATATTTCGGATGGATAAAAGCATAACCTTTAGGGCGAGGCGAAGGTATTAATTATAGGCGAAAGAATAAAGTCGGATAACAAACAAAAATTCAAAAAAAACCATTTGTTTGAAACGACAAAAAAAATGACCAAAAATGGATTGGTCGATTAATCTTTAATGTTTTTGAGGAAATTTATGATGTTCAGCCAATAATCGTTGTGGTTTTTATTGGCAGAAATTAGGGATTTTGCCCCATGTTTTCCTCCAAGTGAAGGAGCAAAAATAATTTTTTTTGCAGAGATAACTCCGCTCATCAAGGTACGTACATAAGGCTCTTCATCAGCGGCACAAGCTGCGAAAACCGGCTTGGCAAAACCGGTAATATTTTTTTGAACATTTAATTGAATATCGAAATACTCGCCGGGTGAAAATGCCATAACTGCTTTAACTCTGGGATCATCTTTACCGGCAATTAGAGCCAAGGAAGCAGAGAATGAACTTCCCAAAAGAATTACATTTTTCCGTGATTTTGCCTGAGCATAACCTATGGCTGCAATTACATCCTGCAAGGCATCCAAGTATTCGGCAGACTTTCCAAAATTTTGCGCCTTCATCGCGGTTTCATTGGTAACCCCAGCCCCTTCATTACCACTTCTTAAATCAACTGCCAAACAATTGTATCCCAACTTATTAAACCTTGGAGCTATTTCACGAAACTCACCTCTGCTGCTTCTTGCTTGATGAAATAGAATGATGTAAGGGGCATTTTTATCAACCAAATACTCATCGGCAGTAATTTGCATTTGATCAGCAGCATTGAATGAAACTTGTTTAAAGGTTTGACTTGGAGAAACAAAGTTAAAACCGAGTAGAAAAAGGATAATTATAGGAAATCTCATTTGGCAAAAATAATTCACAAATCTTGAGTTGCATCAGATTATAGTTCGAAAAAAAATTTTAGGTACAAAGTTTGCATAGTTTGGATTAAATATTTTAGCAATTTAGCCGATTATTAAATTTAGCTTAGCAAACATTTAAACTTGCATAACCTCTGTAGAAATATCCTTTTATTCTCAGTATGGCTTTTTCTGTCCATTTCTTTGGAATGTTTTGGACAAAAGTCTGCTTCAGAATTTATGAATTTGGGTCTTAGCAGGTATTATGCGCAAGATTATGAAGGTGCTGTTGAAAACTACACAAAAGCTATCCAGTTAGAGCCAAACTTTGCTAATGCCTATTATTTTAGGGCAAAAGCACATGAGAAATTGCTTCAGTTGAAGCAGGCATTAGACGACTTAACCCAGGCCATTAAATACAAACCTGATTTTGGCGAAGCATATTTTCATAGAGGCAACATTTATGAAAAAATGACAAAGAAAGATTTAGCATGTCAAGATTGGACCAAGGCAAGTTCGCATGGTTATTACGAAGCCAACTATGTGATAAAGCAGAAATGTGGAGTCAAGAAAAAATCCTTTTCAGAAGATGATTAATTGTCAACGAAAATGTTGACCTTTGTCCATTCTTAGCGGATGAAGCAATTTAATATTCCCAACTTTTACCGATCGTCCATTATAGGACTATTAAAGGAAAACAGAAAAAACAAGGATCCAAGAAAAAAAGACTTTTCTCCGTCTTTATTAGATTTTGGACAGGTTAGGTTCTTAATAGCAAGGCATTTTGGATTTTGTTATGGAGTAGAGAATGCCATAGAAATTTCATACAAGGCCATAGAAGAAAACCCAGATAAGCGGGTTTTTTTATTGAGTCAAATGATTCACAACCCGGATGTAAATGCAGACTTGCAAAGTCGAGGGGTTAAATTCATTATGGATACTGAGGGCAAACAATTTATTCCATGGGAGGAATTAAAAGCGGACGATGTTTTGATTATTCCGGCTTTTGGCACCACTTTAGAAATTGAGTCAATTATTTCCACCATTGGAATTGAGGTTCATAAATACAATACCACCTGTCCATTTGTGGAGCGAGTTTGGAAAAAGAGTGAAAAATTGGGGAACGAGAACTATAGTATTATCATTCATGGGAAATACAACCATGAAGAAACCCGAGCTACTTTTTCGCACAGTGCAGCCGAAGGGCCTTCCTTGATTGTAAAGGATATTGAAGAAACCAGGTTCTTAGGTGAAATCATTAAAGGGGAACGAAATCTTGAAGAATTCGCATCCAAATTTAAAGGCAGGTACAGTGAAAAGTTTAATCCTGCTGAACATTTATTGCGAATTGGAGTTGTAAATCAAACAACCATGCTCGCTACCGAAACTCAAGAAATTGCAGAGTATTTAAAGGGAATCATGATTGAAAAGTTTGGAATTGAAGAACTGAATAATCACTTTGCCGACACCAGAGACACTTTATGTTATGCAACCAACGACAACCAAAGTGCAACTTTGGGTTTACTCGAAGAAAATGCTGACTTAGCATTGGTAGTTGGAGGGTACAACAGTTCCAATACCTCCCACTTGGTTGAATTATGTGAACGAAAGTTTCCGACCTACTTTATAAGTTCTGAAAAAGAAATAATTGGAATTGACCAAATTAATCACTACGACTTTCATCACAAACAAAGGATTGTTTCCAACACTTTCCTACCTCATGACCAAAACCCGATTACTATTGCCTTAACCAGTGGCGCATCCTGTCCGGATGCCATTGTAGATGGAGTAATAAAGAAAATTCTCGGCTTTTTCCCTGAATCCAAACCAATGGAAGAAGTATTTCTTCAATTCGCTAGTGATAAATAACCATGACGTATAATCGAGTTACTCCGGAGATACTGAAAAGTTTCGTTGAAATTTGCGGAAAGGACTTTGTTCTTATAAACGAAAGCGAAAGAGCCAAGTACGACCACGACGAAACGGAAGATCATCATTTTTTGCCGGAAGTAGTATTAATTCCGGGAAAATCAGAAGAAATTGCCTCCATTCTAAGGCTTTGCAACAAGCATTTAATACCCGTTACCCCAAGAGGTGGAGGCACCGGATTAAGTGGGGCTGCGTTGCCGATTTATGGTGGAATAATCATTTCCATGGAACGGTTTAACAAAATTGTAGAAATAGACAGTTTGAATTTACAAGTAACCGTTGAACCCGGAGTAATCACAGAGGTATTGCAAAATGCGGTAAAAGAAAAAGGTTTATTTTACCCTCCGGATCCGAGCAGCAGAGGATCCTGTTTCATTGGAGGAAACCTGGCCCATAATTCCGGAGGCCCCAAAGCGGTAAAATATGGAGTTACAAGAGATTATGTTTTGAATTTGGAAATTGTAACTGCGGAAGGAGAAATTACCTGGACTTCAGCTAATGTTTTAAAAAACTCTACCGGATACAACCTAACCCAACTTATGTGTGGAAGTGAAGGGACATTAGGAATCATAACCAAGATTGTTTTAAAACTCAGGCCCTATCCGCTCCATGATGTGCTCATGTTAGCTGCATTTCCTAATTTAGAAACTGCTTGTCGTGCAATCTCTGCTATTTATTTAGCCGGTGTAGTTCCAAGTGGAATGGAATTAATTGACCGACTATCGGCAGACCTTACCTTACACTATTTAGAAGAGCTTACCGGTTCAAAAGTCCAAATTCCTGCACAAGAAACTATTGGAGCCTACCTTTTAATTGAACTTGATGGAAATAATATGGATGTGCTTTACAATGATGCCGCTATCATTTCAGAGACTTTGGTTTCCTTTGTTTTAGATGATCCATTGTTTGCAGAAACTTCCGAGCAAAAAGATAATTTATGGAAACTAAGGAGACAAATTTCACCGGCGGTTAATTCATTTACGCTTACAAAAGCTGAAGATGTTGTAGTACCAAGAGGTAAGTTGCCGGAACTAGTAAACGCAATCCATGAAATTGGGAAAAGCTACGGTTATCGAACTGTTTGTTTTGGGCATGCCGGAGATGGGAATTTGCATCTAAACATCCTAAAAGAAAATCTGGATGATTCCTATTGGAATAAAGAAGTCAATGAAAGCATTGGATTAATTTTTTCCAAAGTAGTTGAATTAGGCGGCACTTTATCCGGAGAACATGGAATTGGAATTGCCAAAAAGCCCTACCTCCAATTGGCTGTTTCACCAATTCAATTAGAGCTGATGAAAGGAATTAAAAAGGTCTTCGATCCAAATAACATTCTGAATCCCGGAAAAATTTTCTAGGCATGAATAGCATCCAGGGAGTTCTTAATCTTCTTTCATTTTTTTGGAAAGACCTAAGAAAACTACCTATTTCCATTTTATTGGCTTTACTTTATACCGGAACCATTTTGGTACCCGTTTTTTTCCATGAACATTTCCAACATATACAATGGCTAACCATTTGGGCTATCATCGTTAATCTTTTCCATTTAATTGCAAAACGAATTTCGATTCGATTGTCTAATTCCAAAATAAATGAAATCCGTTGGGCACTTCTTAACCGAATCAATGCGGCAGGTGCTTTAGAGAATGAGCAAAAATCGGTAGCTGAAAGATTGGGTAACTTCAATTTATTAAGTGATCAACTATTCTATGCCGGTATTTCTATTTATGGACAACTTATTTACGGAGTATTATTCCTTGCCGGAGTATCAGCATTTTCTGTGTACATCTATGGATTTCAACTCCTTCTCATCGTTCCAGGAATGGCAATTATTTGGCTTGTGAATTACTTACTTATTAAAAAAATAAAAGCTTTGCATAGTCGCCACCACCAAGGTTATGTTGAACTAAATAAAGAACTGGTAGGGATTTCGTCCCATTATTTACCATTCAAAAGTTTACAATTGCTTGATTTAAAACTCAAAAAGCTTTATGAGGACTTAAAGCATTTTGGGAAAAGTGAAATTGCTGTTCAGGATTTACGAGATATCAATACCTTCTTAAACCAAAGTATCATTGTTTTGGCCTTTGTTTTGGTGGCCCGGAATTTCAAATCGGGGCTAATGGTAGGAGATGTATTGATATGGACAGTGATCACCTTTGAGGTAAAAAAAATACTCATCGCTTTGTTCCAGGCCAATGGATATATTTATCAAGGAAGCATGGCCTTTTCAAAAATTTATCCTGAACTGGAATTCCAAAAAATCAAAGTAGAAGCACCCATCAAAAACGAATGGGATTCCATTTCGTGGCAGGGCTTAGAATTTTCATATCCGGGAAAAAACCAGTTAAAAAAATATCCCGATTTTAGTATCAAAAAGGGAGACAAAGTTTGGATAAAGGGCACTAACGGAAGTGGAAAAACTACTTTATGGAAGCTAATTTTTGGGTTTTACCCGGCTAAGAAAGGCGAAATATTCATTTCGCCTCAACGAACACCACTAAATCCTGATACCCTTTCTATTGGTTTAGTTACCGAACCGGTAAATTTAATTCCCGGAAAACTGTGGGAAGTTATTGGAGCTTACAAAATGACCAGGGAAGAAGTAATCGCTCAAATTAACCGCTTTGGTTTGGATGGTTATTTAGAAGGAATTCCGGAGGGATTGGAGCATGATTTAGGAAACAATGCCAAACTCTTATCAGCAGGACAATTAAAAATTACCCAATTTCTTCAGGCAATAATAAAGAATCCGGATGTTTTAGTCCTAGACGAGCCCTTTACAGCCGTGGATGAAAAATGGTGCAAGGTAATTTTAGCCATTATCAATAACCAGCTGACAGATAAAACCGTGCTATACATTTCCCATCAAGATTTAGGAATCAACCTTACCAGGGAATATCAACTGGATTAATTAGGGGCTGCCGAAAAACCCTCAGGCTATTTAATTTAAGTCACTTAAGCACTTATTTGCCTTGGATGGTTGCGATAATTCCTCCTAGTTCACCAAGAATTCCTTGCAGAATACTGGTAGATACCATTGTAAGTTGAGGCAGAAAATAAACTAAGAGGTTGCACCCTTCGGGCAACGATAGAGGCAAGTAGCCCACAGGCGCACGCGGCGCTAGCCAAGTGGGCCGAGGACTACAGCCGATAGCGTGACCCGAACGCCCGTGCAGGTTGTTTTGGGCTTTATAAAATGCAGGTTGGGCGGA
>JAIBAJ010000114.1 GCA_019695265.1 Bacteroidia bacterium
TTCAAGTTCCTTTTCTGTCACGTTTGATACAATAGCAACGTGTCCATATTTATTAAATGTCGTGCCGTCAAAAATTAAAAGGTCGTCAACCTTTGGTTTTGTGTTACTCGGATTTGTGTATTGAGTTAGGTCTCTTTTTTTACTTTTCTGTCCGTCTTTCAAAGTGTTGTCAAAAAAGTCTTTTGCGTGTCCGTAACTGTCAGGCATTTTGTGTTTTAGGTGCTCGTAATAATAACGTTTTACAAATTCAACACATTGGTATTTTAGTCCTAAGTTATATCCGTCTGCTGTTGTGTTTCTCCCTGTTACATTGTCAACACCACCGTTGTAGTAAACGTAAACTCCGTTCAAACTGTCAACTTGTTGTCCGACAGAAAAGTCAGTATTGAAGTTGAACTTTTTAAAAGTCCAAAGTCCACCGAAACTTAATATTAGAAGTCCGATTAGTAAATATGTCCAACGTTTAATTTTCAATTTTTCTGTCTGTTAATTGTCTGCTGTGTCGTCTTTTAAGCTGCCGCATAACTACCTTGTACCGGCCAAAATTTGGCATATGTCCGTCCAAAAATGGTAGGATATGTGCTGGTTTTTTAGGTACTTAGTTGTAGCAAATGTATCAATAGTTCCCTATAATTCATCGAATGGACTGATAATTTTCTGAATGCTCTGAGTGCTTACATGGGTGTATATCTCCGTTGTCTTACTGCTCCGATGTCCAAGTAACTCCTGAATGTAACGCAAATCTGTACCCTTCTCTAATAAATGTGTAGCATAACTATGACGTAACCAATGCAATGTTACAGGCTTTCTTATTCCAACCTTCGCTATGCATTGCTTTAATACATTACTCAAACTCCTTTCATTGTATGGCTCATTCGCCTTTTGACCCTCAAATAACCAAGTCATAGGCTTGTAATAACTGTAGTACTCCCTTAACATCTTTAAAATCTTGTCCGATAAGGGCGCAATCCGGTCTTTTCTGCCCTTGGCCTGTCGAATAATGATTACCATCCGATTGGAATCAATGTCATGTGGCCTTAAATTTAATAACTCACTACGCCTCAATCCACAACTGTATATTAACGATAACATTGTTCTATGCTTCAAATTCGTAGAAGCATTTAGTATTAATTTTACTTCTTCCTTACTTAATACATTGGGTAAAAGATGAGAACGCTTGGGACGATGAACCAATTCTATTTGCAACTTGGACCCCTCCACCTTGTCGAAAAATAATTTGATGGCATTAACTACCTGATTCTGATACGATGATGATAGTTTGTTGGCTATAATATACTGATTGTTAAAGGCTAATATGTCTAAATGATTGATTTCCTCAACCGGTTTATCGCCCATATAACGGAAAAAGGTGAGTAAAGCGTCCGAATAAGTCTTAATCGAATTTTTACTATATCGTTTGCTGCCCATCCATTTCTTAAATTGTTCAATTTTAATAATATGACTGCTCCTTAGAGTGTCCCCCTCCGGCCTATATCCCATTAATTTTATCAACTGCTCTAACTTAGCAGTACTATCCGGTATCAACCAAGACTGAAATGTTTCGCTCCAACAACTACCTTCAATTTTTTTAATTGCTTTGATCTTGAGTTGGTCTTTCTCAAAGTCGATCTTCAGTTTGTCGCATTCCCTATGCCTAACCTTCGTTACCGTAAGAGAAAGCAATTGAATGGCCCGCAATAACTCTTCCTTAGTCATTCTGGTGTATTTTGATTGAAATAAAATATTGTTCCCTGTCTTCTAATATTTGAAAACAGGTTGAGAATTGGAATCGTTTGACTTGGCGGTAAACTATAATAAGTTCCCTTTGAATAAAGCATTTTCGATTCCCTTTAATATAACCAAGCCCCATTATTAAACCGAAAACAAAAGTTCCCCTTTCCCGATCCTGATAAAGGTATAAATAGAGTAGGGGAAACAAGGGGCTACTCGCTAAAATAGCCCCTTGCCGGAAATTTAAAAAGGTAAATCACCACCCTGTTTGGATTCTGTCGCAACAGGGAAAGTTTTAGATGATCCTTTGCTGTTCTCCATTTTGTCCAAGAAAATGATGTCATCAGCAAGAATTTCAGTTTGGTAATGTTTTTTACCTTCTTTGTCTTCCCAGTTTCTCGACTTAATCCGTCCCTCAATGTGAACCTGCATTCCCTTCTTGAGGTACTTTTCACTTAATTCAGCCAAGTTCCTCCAGGCAACAATATTATGCCATTCCGTTTGGTCCTGCCTGTTGCCACTTTTATCCTTGTAATATTCGGTGGTGGCAATAGAAAAGTGAGCAACGGTAGCCCCATTTTCCAGGTTTCTGATCTCAGGGTCTTTGCCCAAATTTCCAATTAATAAGACTTTGTTTAGTGATCCCATAAAAAAATGATTTAAAATTAATGAGACAAAGGAAGATTGTTTTGTAATACCAAGTAGAAATAAATTCCTAATATATGTTATTTTTATCAGATGGATTTTTTTGTTTACTGGATGTTGACTTTTCGAAGAGGAAATTGGGAATTATAAAAAATGAATTTATATATTTAATTGATAATTAATTATTTGTAAATAAAATTTTCCTGGTTTTATTTGTTATGGATTTCATTTTAAGTAATTTGTTGACTAAGATGCAATATGAATTGCCTTGGTTAGATTCTTATTTTTTGTGGTTATTAACAGTTAATCATTTTGATTTTTCGCTTTTTGGGAGGTTTTTTATTTTAATGCGGGCCCCCTCGGCCTCCCAAAGCTTGACCAATACTACGGAAATGGTGCATCGGCTTTCGGGTCACGCTATCGGCTGTAGTCCTCGGCACACTTGGCTAGCGCCGCGTGGCCTGTGGGCTACCTGCCTCTATCGTTGCCCGAGGTGCAAGCCCATTCAACCGTCTCGCCTCCCTAGTTTTATCAAGCGCCTTTGCAAAGTCGGATGGTGCGGGGTTGGATTTTCACAGGTATTATAATCCAATAACTGGTTATAGAATGACAGCGGTATTTGCTAAGAGAAGGGAAGGTGCTTTGTGCAAGATTGATTGATTACGTTGATGTATGCAAAGCCCGACTATTCATGCCTAAAAAAAAATGCAAAGTCAATTTCAATACTGATTTGAAATACAAAAGGTTGGGGTTTGGTCCGGGTAGGGATAGAAGTGGAAAGCCCACAGACGGCCGTGGCGTTAGCCCGGGCGGCGAGGACTTGTAACGGATAGCCCGACCATTCGCCTTGATAATGAATGGATGAAAAATAAATTTCAAAGCGAATGGGACCCGCCTAATAATAAAACTGAACCGGAACTAAAGCCAAAAACTTTATTCCATTTCCAAAACCACCATCTTCTGAACTTTATATCTATTCCCTGATCTAAGTTGAACCTGGTAAATTCCCGGATATAAAGAATTGATATGGTAGTTTTTTCCGTTTTTAAATTCGTTCTCAGCCACCGAAGTACGGTAAATTAACTTGCCATGTAAATCGCTAATTTCTAAGGTTCCAGCTTGTTCAATACCTTGCCAAATCAAATTAAAATTGCCATTATTTGGGTTAGGTGCTAATACTCCGGGTTCTTCATGCTCGCTTCCAATACCTACCACCAAACCGGAAACTGTGTCAAAGTCGCAAATGGTGATGACTCCAAGCGAAAAGGAATCTGCGCAAAAATTCAAATGCGGAATGGAATCGTTTACAATGGTCAATACCGGACTGTAATTTCCTACCTGAGGAATACCGGCTACCACCACCTGAATGCGGTAAGTTCCCATAGGCAAACTATCGGAATGATAGAAGTATAAATTATTGAAACCCGCAACCAAATTAGCTTCTTCATACCGAACAGGTAAGTAATGTCCGGACGGTGTAGAATCTTTTTCAATTACCACGTCAATTAAAGGAATGGGGTCGTTTGATTCGGTTTTACCCAACAGGAAATTGTAGAAATAGATAAAACCACTTAAGGCTCCATCACCGTTTTGTAAATTGGGGTTAATTAAGTCGATGGAGTAGGAGAGGGAGTCACAGGTGTTTACCTGTATGGTATCGGCCTGCTGATATAAATAGGTGTTTCCGCTGAAAGTTGGTATGTAGTTTTCACCTGCAACAGCAGAAGTGTAAGTGGCATGTATAACGTAATTGCCTTCTGAAATAGGACCAAATTGGTAAAAAGCAGAATCGTTGGGTAAGGTAATTTGGAAAACATCTACGGTGTCCCAAGCTAAACTGTCTTGGTCTTCAACAGCCAATAAGCGAACAAGAATGGTGTCACTAATGCCCAATACCGGAAAATTACCTAAACCTCCATCCGTAATATAACCAGAGATGTATTGGTCGCAAGATGATAAACACGAGGTGCTGAAACTGGTAGTTCCATCAATTCCTGTTGCCCAGGCAGCATAAGAAAATGCAGGGTTATCAACCTGAATGCAACTTAAGCTTGAATTAATAGAAGCATCGAAATAGGTAATTGCCGGATTGTTTCCATTTTGAACATTTAATTCGGTGAGGGAATTGGAATGGCAATCAAGCTTCTCTAAAAGTGGAAAATTGGAAAAATCTAATTGTGTAAGTTGGTTCGCACTGCAATCTATCTTTTTTAGTTGATCCGATCCATTCAAATTAATAGTTTGTAAAAGATTGGACTGACAGTTTAGCTCCTGAAGGTAGGAGCGATTACTGAGGTCTAAATCGGTAAGTTGGTTATTAAAAATATCAACTTTTATTAAATTATTGCAGTGTGAAAGGTCTACTGAATAGGTATTGCAATAAGGCATATACAAGTATTTTAATGCAGTGTTGTTACTCAAATCCAAGCTAGCCAAAGAATAAGTCCAAATGGCTAAAGAATCTAGTTGGGTATTTTGACTTAAATCCAACGTTGAAAAAGTTCCACTGCAACTTAAACCTATTAAAGAGGTGTTATTGGTTAGGTCTATAGAACTGAAACTATTGTTCATTCCAAAGAAGAACTGCAAATTGCTTAGGTTGCTTAAGTCTAAAAAAGATAGAAAATTATGTTGAACATCAACCCGAATTAACTGACTATTATTGCTGAAATCTAAATTCTGAATGGAATTACTGGCCACCTTGAATAAAATTAAGTTAGGATTGGCGGCAATGTTGGCCCGTGTTAAATGATTGGAATCGGCATACAGAAATAGTAAATTGGTAAAGGCTTCTAATCCGGTTAAATCATAAATTCCTTTGTTGGTGGCATGAATGGTGGTAGCATTGGCTGCTTCTGAAAAAGAAATATTAAGATCCTGGTCGTTATTAATAGTTGCATCATTTACCAAGGCCGCTTTGAAATTTGGATCCGGAATAAATACATAGGTTCCGGTACAACCTGTGCTAAAGCTGGTATTTGCGTCAATGTTAGTCCAGTTTTGGGTGCTATAACTTACATCGTCCACGGTAATACAAGCAAGAAAAGGATTGTTGGTTGCGTTAAATTCGCTAACATTGGTATTGTTTCCGTTTCGGACATTCAGCTCCGTTAAATAGTTGGAAGAACAATCCAAGAAATAAAGCAAGTTACAATTGTTTAAACCCAACTCATTTATAAGGTTGTTGGAGCAATTTAATGCCATCAAATAGGTGTTCGAAACTAAAACCAAGGAACTTAATTGGTTGTATTGACATTCCAAATTGTAGAGCGAACTAAGTCCTGTCAGGTTTAAGGTTGAAATGGAATTATAGGAGCAAACCACATTTCCAAGATTGGTGTTTAGATGCAAATCTAAACTGGTTAAATTGTTGGAAGAAACATCGAGATAAGAAATGGAAGTGAAGGCTTCAATGCCGGTTAGGTCTGAAATATTGTTGTTGCCTAGGTACAATTGCCCGGTAAAATTGGCAGCTTCCGCAATGCTAATTTCCCCATCACTGTTGGTATTAATGGAAACATCAGCCAATAAGGCGTTTTTGAAATTCACATCCGGAATAGTTACATTCTGAGCTGTTGCACCTATCGAAATCATTCCAAAAAACAGGAGTACTAGTCTTTTCATTACAATGTATTTGTGCAAATGTAACATTGTTTTAACCATTAAAAACATAAACTTGTCGACTGATTTTGGTCATATTGCTTAGGATGATACGTATATTCACCAGGCTGAGTCCGCAATCATTGCGCTGCATTTTCTACCTTTGAACCCACAATAAATAACCCTTTTCATTTCAATGACACTCTTCCCCAATTCCATCAGCGATATTTCCAACGCCATTCAGTTGGCTTTAGGGCCTGTTTTCTTGCTTACAGGGGTGGCCGGCTTGCTCAATGTCATGTCAGGCAGACTTTCCCGAATTATCGACCGTGGACGATTCCTAACCGAAAATCCATCGGCCAAGCAGGTTATTAGTCTAAAAGCCATTCAAGAAGAGCTCGAAACCCTGGAAAAGCGGAGGAAATTAACCAGCATTGCAATTACCATGTGCACCTTTTCTGCACTTTTTGTCTGCATGGTCATTGTAATTCTTTTTCTTGAAGTGCTTTTTTCTATTCCATTTAATTGGATTATCGGTGCTTTTTTTTCTCTGGCAACCCTGGCTCTGGTTGTGGGTTTGGCCTACTTTCTGCGCGAAGTGCATTTGTCATCCCGTACAATTCGCCTAATGAAATAGGACGTATTGGCTTGGTTTAGAAATAATTTAAGGGAGGGCAACCCAAACTACTCAGGTTTCTTTGGTATTTTAACGTTAGTTTGATGATGGTTATTCTCGTCTGAACAAGTTGTTTGTATCGTTGGGCGGCAAATGAATTTAAATCAGTTTTTTTTAGGAAAAGGAAGGTTCAGCTCTTTTAAGTATCGGTATCCCCGCTATCAGCTATAGTTTGCGGTGTGCTTCCTACTAATTGCAACGGTTAATTCACAATTTTTTCTCTTTCCAAGCTTGACCAATCCGCAAAGCTATTTGCTTCTATCGGGTTTAGCTTAGCTTGTTTTGCTTTCAATCGGTCTTTCCAGGGAAATGAAAGTTCTATATTGCTGCAATTATCAAGGAATTCTGCCAATATAAAATGGAATTAAACCAATATAGAAGTCGTTATAAGTACTTCAAATGCAAAGCATACAAAGTTCCTGGTTGCTATAGGGTAGATATAAACCCAAAATTGTCATTTGAAACGAAGTGAACAAATGACAAGCGCGATGGGATGTGGGATGATTTGGGTTAATCCCGAGCTAGTGTTAGTTAGGTTTTCTTTCAAACTTAGGAATATGCCGAGGATACATTATGTTATAACAATTTTACATAAGAAAACTAATATATAAATTGATATTACATAATGTTCTCTCGGTAAAAATTACTTGAAAGCCTTACTAACACTTGTCTCGAAACATAGTTTAAAATTTCTATTGACAATTTTGGGATCATGAAGAATTTTGAAGGCAATACCTTCGGAAACCCTTTAATTTGAAACACTGAAAGCCGAAATAGAATTCTAATCCGGAATTTGGGTTTAAGCCAAGTTCCTTCCTACCTTTGTCCCCAATGTCTGAATTAAAAAACGACCTAATCATACGTGCAGCCAAAGGCGAACATGTTGAACGTGTGCCTGTTTGGATGATGCGCCAAGCCGGACGGGTATTGCCCCAATATAAAGCTGTTCGATCCCAAGCCAAAAATTTTATTGAATTTGTGAAGAATCCGGAAATGGCTTGCGAAGTTACTATACAACCGGTCGATTATTTTGGGGTAGACGCGGCCATTATCTTTTCCGATATTCTAACGGTTCCTGAAGCTATGGGACTTCCTTACCAAATGATCGAAAGTAAAGGACCTTGGTTTGAACAAACAATTCAAAGCATGTCTGATATAGATAAGTTGTTGGTTTGCAATGAAGATACAATCGGTTATATGAATGAGGCTATTAAGTTGACCAAAAAGGAACTTAACGGACGAGTTCCACTTATTGGGTTTGCCGGTGCCCCCTTCACCATTTTTGCCTATATGGTGGAAGGAAGTGGAAGCAAAACCTTTTCAAAAGCCAAAAAATTCTTATACACTCATCCCGTTGAATCGCATGCTTTATTGCAAAAAATTACGGATTCTACCATTCATTATTTGCAAGGACAAATTGCCGCCGGCGCCGATATGGTTCAATTGTTCGATTCCTGGGCCGGATGCTTGAGTCCAACACAATATTCAAGTTTTGGTTTGGCATACATTCGCCAAATATGTCAGGCAATTCAATCAGTTCCAATGACTGTCTTTGCCAAAGGCGCATTTTTTGCATTGAATGAGATGGGACAGCTTCCTTGCCAAACCATTGGCCTGGATTGGAATATGGATCCCAAGTGGAGCAGGGAAGAGGTAGGTGCCACTAAAACACTACAAGGGAATTTAGATCCATGTTTGCTATATAGTGATTTTGAAACCATCCGCAAGGAAACAAAAAATATGTTGCAAGCCTTTGGTAAACAGCGCTATATAGCCAACCTAGGACATGGACTTTATCCGGATATTGAAAAGGAAAAGGCGCTTTGCTTTGTGGAGGCTATCAAGGAATTTGGGGTAGTTTAGGTTAAAGCCACTCTTTCTCTTTTTATTCCATCAAAAGATCCATGATCGGAACCAGTTGGATTTCCTTTCCATCCTTGGTAAACACATCGCTTTGGTTAAAGGTGATGATTCGCCCTTTCTCTAGCTTTAAGAAAGCCATAGCATCCAGTAAACCAGCCATTTCGCGGTGGATGTTTTCGTCGTTTACTTCATAGCATACTTGTATTGCTTCTTGTACCAAGTCTTTTTTCATCACTATAAAATCGCATTCTTTCTTTTCTTGGTAGTAAAAGAGTTCCATACCTTTTCGGCGAAAATGCAGATAAACACAGTTTTCTAATCTTCGGCCTTGTTCCTCTGTAAATACAATCGAATTATGGGTAAATAGGCCTAAATCAATGGCATACACTTTCTTAGGATTTCGTATTTGTGTTTGCACCGAATAACTGAATTTCGAAACAAATTGAACCAAATAGGCATTTTCCATATAGGAGAAATATTCCAATATAGTGCTCACCGCCTTTATGTTGAATGTAGAGGCCAGTTTGTTGGCTGATACTGGTTTGGTAATGTTGGAAAGCAAATAAACAGCTAAGCGGCGCAAAGAATTGGCATCTCTAACACCGTAACGAACGGCTATGTCGCGCAACAAGATATCATCCAGAAGTTGGTGTAATATGCTAGGTTCTTGCAACCGAAGGTATTCCGGAAAACCGCCTTCACGTATGTAAAGCGTTACAGATTCCAAGCTGTTTTCAAGGTTTTTGAACTGTAAAAACTCGGGATACGAAAAGGGAAAAAGCTCGGACGAAAGATGGCGGCCCGTCAGTTTCGTTCCTAATTCCTTGCTCAACAGTGTGGCATTTGATCCGGTTACTACGACCTTTAAGCCCTCATCCAACTTTTGCCTCACATAGAGCTCCCAATTTTCCATCATTTGTATTTCATCAAAATACAAAGTTTGGGCATTTCGTTTTTTTATGGCCACATCCAAACGCCTATAATCATCCGTTTCAAACCCGGCCAACCTTGGATCTTCAAAATTCAAAAAAAGAACATGCTCGGGTTGCTCATGCATCAACTGAAGCAAGAGTGTACTTTTCCCACAACGTCTTATTCCAGTTAGGATTAAGGCAAAGTTATCTAAGATTTTTAAGCCTTTCAAAACCGTTCTTTCTGTACCAATTTTCTTGGTTTTCCAGAACTCATATTGTGTTTCCAGAACTTCCTCTATTGCGATTTGGGTTACCATTTGGACTTTATTCGTCACAAAAATACATCTTTATTTGATTCTATAAAACAAATGTATATTTTTCTGTCGAATAAAAGTATTTGACGTTATCAAATAAAAGTATTTTCTACTATCAAATAAAAATGGAGTAGCTTAAATAAAAACGGCCAATCTCTTACAAGAATGGCCGTTTTAGAAGGTAGGATTTGTTAGTATCTAAGCATCAATTTTCGCATATTTGGCGTTTTTCTCAATGAAATCGCGACGAGGCGGTACATCGTCGCCCATAAGCATGGAGAAAATGCGATCTGCTTCAGCAGCACTATCTATCGTTACTTGGCGTAAAGTTCTGGTAGTTGGATTCATGGTAGTAGACCATAATTGCTCAGCATTCATTTCTCCCAAACCTTTGTATCGTTGAATAGTCACACTGCTTTCCTTTCCATTTTCTCCCACCATGTCTTTAATGGCTGCAATACGTTCTTCGTCATTCCAGCAATAACGCTCGTCTTTGCCTTTTTTAACCAGGTAAAGTGGTGGAGTGGCAATGTACAAGTGACCGTTTTCAATTAAGTCTTTCATATACCGGAAGTAGAAAGTCATAATTAAGGTGGTAATGTGGCTTCCGTCCACGTCGGCATCGGTCATGATTATTACCTTGTGATAGCGCAACTTGGTAAGGTTCAATTGTTTGCTATCTTCTTCTGTACCAATGCTTACTCCTAAGGCAGTAAAGATGTTTTTAATCTCCTCGTTATCGAAGATTTTATGCTGCATGGCTTTTTCTACGTTTAAGATTTTACCACGCAGAGGTAAAATGGCCTGGAATTTACGGTCGCGACCTTGCTTGGCCGTTCCACCCGCCGAATCTCCCTCCACCAAGTAAATTTCGCATTGAGCCGGATCACTTTCAGAACAGTCAGATAATTTACCCGGTAATCCCGATCCGGTTAAAACGTTTTTACGTTGCACCATCTCACGCGCTTTACGGGCAGCATGACGAGCAGTTGCAGCTAAAATAACCTTGTTTACAATTTGCCTGGCCTCCTTTGGATGTTCTTCTAAGTAGTTGTTAAGCATTTCTCCAACTGCTTGATCTACAGACCCCATCACCTCGTTATTTCCAAGTTTAGTTTTAGTCTGACCTTCGAATTGAGGTTCTGCAACTTTCACCGAAATAACAGCTGTTAATCCTTCTCTAAAATCATCTCCGCTTATCTCGAATTTGATTTTATCCAACATGCCCGATTTGTCTGCATACCCTTTTAATGTCCTTGTCAAACCTCTTCTGAAACCGGCAAGGTGAGTGCCGCCTTCGTGTGTGTTGATATTGTTTACATAAGAATGAACATTCTCTGTGAAAGAAGTGTTGTAGGTCATGGAAACCTCCACAGGCATACCAAATTTGTCGCTTTCTATGTGGATTGGAGTTTCAATCAGTTTCTCACGGGTGCCATCCAAATATTCTACAAACTCCTGTAAACCGCGCTCTGAATAGAAAGTTTCTTTGAAAAAGCTTCCATCCTCCATTACCTGACGACGATCGATGATGTGTATAGTAATTCCTTTGTTCAGGTAAGACAATTCCCGCATACGTGTTGCAAGGGTGTCGTAATTATACTCTGTGGTAAGGTTGAAAATTTCCGGATCGGGTTGAAACCATTGCTCGGT
>JAIBAJ010000115.1 GCA_019695265.1 Bacteroidia bacterium
TGCATAAATATACTGAAAATCAATGTGTTGTTAATTTTTTATCGAATAAATTATTAACAATCAGTAACTTACAAAAGATAGGGCTTATTAGACAAACTGACGATAGAGGCAAGTAGCCCACAGGACCCCTACGGCTTTAGCCTAGGGGGACGAGGACTACAGCCGATAGCGTGACCCGAACGCCTGTGCATATTTGTTGGGGGCTTAATAAAAAGCTATTTGGGCGGAGGGGGCCCGCATACTTGAAATACTAAAATTGATTCGATTAGATTGATTTTTACAGCATATCCTTTTTTAGACTGATTTAGCAGGCAATTGGTCGGTAATTTAGATAAACTGACGAAGGTCATACCTGATTCTGACTGCACTCATGCTAGAGCCCATAGGGCAAGATAGTTTTGTCCCAGCAATTCAACCCATACAAATGAGTGCATTATACTTTTTAATCGGAACAAGCTTAGTCGTAGCGGCTGGGTTTTTGGGGGCCTTCTTTTGGGCCATGACCCGAGGGCAGTACGAAGATGATTATACCCCATCTGTGCGTATGCTTTTTGAAAACGAAACAGCTACGAAATCTATTAATCCTAAAATTTAATCAACCATGGAATTAGAAAAATTCTCCTATGACAATAGTATTGTCAGAAAATTTGCCTACGCCTCAATCCTTTTTGGTGTGGTAGGTATGCTAGCCGGATTGTACATTGCACTCCAGCTAGTTTTTCCCGCGTTAAACCTGGGCATAAGTTTTACCACTTTCGGAAGGCTTAGACCACTGCATACCAATGCCGTGATTTTCGCATTTGTAGGTAATGGTATTTTTATGGGGGTTTATTATTCACTTCAACGACTTGTTAAGGCAAGGATGTTTAGTGATTTTTTAAGTAACCTGCATTTTTGGGCCTGGCAATTAATTATTGTAGCAGCTGCCATTACTCTTCCTTTGGGTATTACTACAGGTAAAGAGTATGCAGAGTTGGAATGGCCGATTGATATTGCTATTACCTTGGTTTGGGTTGTTTTTGGAATCAACATGTTTGGTACTATTCTTACCCGCCGCGAGCGTCACTTGTATGTAGCCATTTGGTTTTACATTGCTACATTTGTTACGGTTGCGGTTCTGCACATTGTTAACTCCTTTGAAATTCCGGTTACTTTATTTAAAAGTTACTCCTTTTATGCAGGTGTTCAAGATGCCTTAGTACAATGGTGGTATGGACATAATGCGGTGGCATTTTTCCTTACAACTCCATATTTAGGATTGATGTACTATTTTATCCCGAAAGCGGCGAATCGTCCGGTATATTCTTATCGTTTATCTATTATTCACTTTTGGGCATTAATCTTTTTGTATATCTGGGCAGGTCCTCACCACTTGTTGTATACCGCTCTTCCTGATTGGGCTCAATCGTTAGGAACGGTGTTTTCGGTTATGTTAATTGCTCCATCCTGGGGAGGTATGATTAATGGATTATTAACCTTGAGAGGTGCTTGGGACAGGGTTAGAGAAGATGTGGTGTTGAAGTTTATGGTGGTGGCTGTTACCGCTTATGGTATGGCAACCTTTGAAGGTCCAATGTTGTCTCTTAAAAACGTAAATGCCATAGCGCACTTCACCGATTGGATTATTGCTCACGTTCACGTTGGTGCCTTGGGTTGGAATGGTTTCCTAACTTTTGGTATTCTGTATTATTTGATTCCAAAAATGTTCCGTACGGAGTTGTATTCCAAAAAACTAGCAAACTGGCATTTTTGGTTGGGAACCTTGGGTATTATTTTCTATGCCATTCCAATGTATTGGGCCGGTTTTATGCAAAGCTTAATGTGGAAAGACTTTACTCAAGAAGGGTTGTTGAAATATCCTAACTTTTTGGAAACAGTTACCCAAATTATGCCGATGTATGCTGCAAGGTCATTGGGTGGAACATTGTATTTGTTAGGTGTTCTTTTGATGGTGTATAATGTGATTAAAACGGTATCACAAGGTTCATTCCTTGCTGATGAGCCTGCTGAAGCACCTGCTTTGGCCCCTGTTTATGTAAAACATGGCAGCGAACACTGGCACCGTTGGATTGAAAGAAAACCTATTCAATTCCTGGTGTTGAGTTTGGTGATGATTTTAATTGGAGGTATCATTGAAATGGTTCCAACCTTCTTAGTAAAATCAAATATCCCAACTATTGCAAGTGTTAAACCATATACTCCATTGGAACTTCAAGGTCGTGACGTTTATATCCGTGAAGGTTGTTATGTATGTCACTCACAAATGGTAAGACCTTTCCGTTCAGAAACCACCAGATATGGTGAATATTCAAAAGCCGGAGAATATGTATATGATCACCCTTTCCAATGGGGATCTAAACGTACCGGTCCGGATTTGCACCGTGTTGGAGGAAAATACCCTGATTCATGGCATTATAACCACATGTTAGATCCATCTTCGATCTCTCCGGGTTCTATTATGCCAACCTATCCTTGGTTATTAGACAATGATTTAGATACCAGCACAACTGCTGCAAAAGTTAGAGCTATGCAAACCTTAGGTGTTCCTTATCCTGAAGGTTACGATGGGTTAGCTAACAAAGATTTAATGCATCAGGCAGATAGTATTGCCGGAAACCTTAAAAAGGATGGTGTTTCAACTGCCAGCAATAAAGAAATTGTTGCCTTGATTGCTTATTTGCAACGCCTGGGTACTGATATTAAAGGAAACAAAAAATAAGAGAAACCATGAAATTCATTAACTATCTATCGACTATAGGGGGAATTGAAATTTATCCAATGATTTCTCTCTTCATCTTCTTCACCTTCTTCACAGCCCTTCTATTCTTTGTGTTTACAGCGGATAAAGGCTACTTGAAAAAACTGGAGAACATTCCATTTGAAAACGAATAATTCACACCTAAATCATTCAATCATGAAATCAGGTAAAAATAAATTGAACATCATCAAATGGGCTAATCCAAAAGCTATGCTTTCTCTAGCCTTAGTTGCAGGTTTAAGCCTCAACGCAATGGCTGAAGAGGTTGCACCTGTAGCCGCTGCCGAGCCCACTGTTTATAGTAATCCTTTGTTTATTGGTCTGCTTGTTGCCATCCTCTTCCTATTGGTGGTAATTATTGTAATGGCCGATGTAGTAAAAACTTCAGCCTACCATCGAGTAGAGGTGGAAAAAGCAAAAAAAGATAAGGATAATTCAAGCTTAAAAGCTATAGTTGCCTTCATTCTTTTGGGCGGTTTTTCTTTCACTGCCTCCGCTGAAGAAGTAGCTACTAAGGCTGTAAGTTCCACCTGGGACAACTACATGGGCTTAGATGCGGTGACCTTTTACTTTATGGTAATAGCCATTTTGTTTGAGTTGTATGTTATTTGGAATCTTTACGGCATTATCAATGATTTGCTTGGAGTTAAAGAAAGAGACGAAGAAATGGCAAAATCCGGCATTGTTAAAAGAACCATTTTTGATCAACTTAACGATTCTGTTGCTATTGAAAAGGAAGCAGATATTTTGTTAGACCACAACTACGATGGAATTAAAGAATTGGATAATAGCTTACCTCCTTGGTGGGTTGGCGGATTCTTTGTAACCATTGCCTTTTCGGTAGTATATTTATTCTATTACCATATTTCCCGAAATGGTAAACTTTCTGATGGAGAGTATAAAGAAGAAATGGCTCAAGCTACTTCAGCCATTCAAGCGTATAAAAAATTAGCTCCGGATTTAATTGATGAGGAAAAGTTGGTTGCATTAACCGATGCAGCGTCATTAGATGGTGGTAAAGCCATTTATATGGAAAATTGTCAAGCTTGCCACGGAAATCAAGGACAAGGTGGTATGGGTCCTAATTTAACAGATGCTTACTGGCTGCATAAAGGTGGAATAAAAGATGTTTACCGGTCTATTAAATTGGGCTGGCCCGAAAAAGGTATGAAGGCTTGGGAACAAGATTTGGGTGCGAAAAAAATACACCAGGTTGCTAGTTATATTTTATCGCTAAAAGGTTCCAATCCTCCGGGAGCAAAAGAGCCTCAAGGTGATTTATATTCTGGTGAGGAAGTAGTTCCCGGTGATTCAACTGCAGTTAAAGCTGATTCTGTAAGTGCCGCAGCACCTGCCGCAACAAAATAGAGAGAAGAAATGCCTCAGGGGTGGCTTTGTTACCCCTTAATAAACTATACGAAAACGTTTTACCTTATTATATAAAGTTGAGTTATGGAAAACAAGCAAAAGCCTAAAATGGATGAAGGCTTTAGAGATAGTATCGGAACAATCACCGAAGAAGGAAAAAGGAACTGGATTTATGCTCAAAAACCAAGTGGACCTCTTTATAATCTGAGAAGCCTATTTAGTATTGGTTATTTGGTAGTTTTTTTTGCATTGCCATTTATCAAATTTCAAGATGAACCATTGTTTCTTTTTAATGTTTTAGAAAGACGGTTTATACTTTTCGGAGTTGGTTTTTGGCCACAAGACTTTTTTATTTTTGGTATAGGCATGCTGACATTTATTTTGTTTGTGGTGCTCTTTACCGTTGTTTATGGTCGTGTTTTTTGCGGATGGGCCTGTCCGCAAACCATTTTTATGGAAATGGTTTTCCGGAAAATAGAATATTGGATAGAAGGAGATGCCAGCCATCAAAAAGCATTAAATAAAGCGCCTTGGAATCAGGAGAAAATACTCAAAAGGGGGTCCAAACATCTTCTGTTTTTTCTCATATCCTTTTTAATTGCCAATACATTCTTGGCTTATATCATCGGGAAAGATGAATTGTTTAAAATTATAAGCGAGCCGGTTTCTATGCACTTAGGTGGCTTGGTGGCTTTGTTAATTTTTACTACAGTTTTCTTCCTTGTTTACTCCTGGTTCAGAGAACAAGTTTGTCTGATTGTTTGTCCTTATGGAAGGTTGCAAGCCGTAATGACTGATAAAAGTTCGATTTTGGTGGCCTATGATTATTTACGAGGCGAACCAAGGTCGAAGTTCAAAAAGGAACAATCGGCTAAGGTTGGTGATTGTATCGATTGCCACCAATGTGTAAAGGTTTGTCCAATGGGAATTGATATTCGAAATGGTTCTCAATTGGAATGTACCGCCTGCACCGCTTGTATTGATGCTTGTGACCATATTATGGAAAGCATTCATAAACCCAAAGGTTTAATCAAGTATGCATCAGAAACGGGTATTGCTGAAGGGAAAAATCTAACCATTACTCCAAGAATGATTGCTTACTCCGTAGTGTTAACCATCTTAATTGGAGTTTTGGTAACCCTGTTGGTAACCCGAAAAAATGTGGATGCAACCATTCTTCGAACTCCGGGAATGTTGTTCCAACAGCAACCGGAGGATAAAATTAGTAACCTCTATAACCTAAAATTAATTAATAAGACTCACAAGGATGTTCCGGTTTATCTCAAAATTGAGGAAGGTGGCATAGGTGAAATTAAAATGGTTGGTAAGGAATTGGTGGTAGGGCATGGATCAAAAGCCGAAACGGAATTCTTTATTTTCATTCCTAAAGCCCAAATCAAAGAGAGAAAGACCATTTTATACATCGGTGTGTATTCCGGAGAGAAAAGACTGGAAACCATTAAAACAAGTTTCTTAGGTCCAATAACCAATTAAAACCAATACTTATGAAAAACTGGGGATTTAGAATCGTTTTGCTATACGTTGGGTTTGTAGCCCTGATAGTAACCATGGTAGTCCTTACACTTCGCGAAAGGGTTGACTTAGTTTCCAAAGATTATTATGATCAGGAATTAAAGTTCCAAAAACGAATTGATCGGATTAATCAAACCAATGAATTAAAAACAAACCTTTCCTGGGAAGTGAAACCGGGAAAAGTTCAGGTTAATTTTCCAACAGAATTGAAAGGTCAAAAGATTAAAGCAAAAGCCTTTTTCTTTCGTCCATCCGATTCCTCCTTGGATAAAACCATTGAAGTTTCGGCTGATACTACCTGCCGGGCAGAGATTTCAACCAGTAAATTAAAACCGGGTATGTATAAATTGCAAATGGAATGGGAGGCCGATCAGGTTGCTTATTACAATGAAGGTATAATTCAAGTTCAATAATATGTTCTTACTTGCTGCCATAACATTAGGATTTCTTGGAAGTTTCCACTGTGTGGGAATGTGCGGTCCTATTGCCTTGAGTATTCCTGTGAAAAACAGTTCTTTGCTATATCGTTGGTTTGGTGCGTTTCTGTACAACTTAGGTAGGGTATTTACTTATTCTATTTTGGGTTTGTTGTTTGGTTTGATTGGACAAGGGTTTGCCTTGGCCGGACTACAAAGCAAATTGTCAATTGCCGTGGGTGTTTTGATTCTAATTGGATTGCTTTTCCCCGGTTTGGAGTCAAGAATTCCAAAAGGGAAATTGTATCGGGGTGTGGAGTGGGTAAAATCTAACTTAAGATCATTGTTTGGCAACCATAGCAATAGTTCATTGTTTTTAATTGGAGTTTTAAATGGATTATTGCCCTGTGGCTTGGTTTATATGGGAATAGCCGGTTCTATCGCTCAAGGAAATGCATGGATGGGTTCTGCTTTTATGGCCGGATTTGGATTTGGAACTCTGCCTGCCATGTTGTTGGTAACCATTGTTCGAGATCAAATAAGTGTTCAGTTTAGAGAAAAAGTACGCAGATTGGTGCCTATAGTGGTTGGTATTACTGCCATCATGTTGATTTTAAGAGGAATGAATTTGGGAATTCCTTATTTGAGCCCTTCCATTCAAATGGACCATGGTATGGCGCATCATTCCTGTTGCCATAAATAAAAATGGATACTTCACTCCATATTAAGCAACTTCGAACACAATATTCATTATTTCAACTGAATGAGTCGGAGGTAGATCAAGATCCTTTTGTTCAATTGGAAAAGTGGATAAAACAAGCATTACAAGCTGAAGCAAATTGGCCCAATGCCATGGTTCTCACCACCGTTTCAAACGACGGCAGGCCTTCTTCCAGGGTGGTGTTATTGAAAGACTTTGGACAAGACGGTTTGATTTTCTTTACTAATTATTCCAGCAGAAAGGGGAAAGAGTTGGATTCCAATCCTTATGTTTGTTTGACATTTTTTTGGCCGGAATTGGAAAGACAAGTTCGGATAGAAGGCATGGCCAAGAGAATTTCTGAAGAGGAATCCTCGAATTATTTCAAAACTCGGCCGGTTGAAAGCCAAATTGGTGCTTGGGCATCAAATCAAAGCGCTCAGCTTCATTCAAGGGTTGAGCTTGAAGACAGGATGGCTCATTTTACTCAACTTTTTTCCGACAAAGAAGTGCCAAAGCCGCATCATTGGGGAGGATACCAGGTGTTTCCGTCCTATTTTGAGTTTTGGCAAGGCCGTGCAAATAGGTTACACGATCGTATTGCATTTACTAAACTCCCGGAAAATTGGATGATTACAAGGTTATCGCCTTAGCAATAATCAAATCCTTATGTTTCTTCATCAATTCAATAATGCATTTATAGGACATTCATCCTATTATTTCGAGTCAGACGGGGTTGCCGCTGTGGTGGACCCGGAATGGGATTGTAGCCCTTATTTGAATTTGGCCAAAGAAAGGAAGGCAAGAATTGACTATGTATTTCTGACCAGAATTCAGGATAGCTATATAAGCGGACATTCCGAACTTGCTGAAAAAACCGGCTGTAAACTTGTTGTTGGTACATGCCCGGGAATAGGTTTTGATGCGCATTTCGCTAAAGATGAAGAAGTGTTTCGGTTAGGTAAGCACCTTATTCAGATACTTTCTAAGGAGGTAATCGCCGCTGAGCTTTGTTGTTATCTATTGTACGATGAAGCCGAATATCCATTTGCCTTGTTCTCCGGAGATGTGTTAACCATACCGGAAGATGAAGGGTATAATAAGTCGGAAAATGGGCGGGAATTGAATCCATTCATTGAACAGCAAATGAATTTGGTTACCAGCAAAATTATGAGCTTGCCTGATTATGTATTGGTTTTTCCCAATAAAGCAATCCGAAGTAAGAGTTTTGTATCTGCCAGAATTGCAGGATGGAATACACTCGGAAAGCTAAAGGATGAATTTCCTGAACTGATGATGGACAAGCAGGATTTTTGGAGTCGTTTTTATTTAAA
This sequence comes from Bacteroidia bacterium, assembly GCA_019695265.1. Lineage (NCBI taxonomy): Bacteria > Pseudomonadati > Bacteroidota > Bacteroidia > Bacteroidia bacterium. The sequence goes on from JAIBAJ010000115.1 coordinate 8,110, forward strand.
ATCACGTCCAGCCGAGGCTGATATAGAAAGTTTGGTATGCACTTTAAACAAGCGGGTTTTGCCTCATTTTGAAGATGTTCTTAATCACTCGAATCACGGATTGTCTCCGGCCGCTATTAAATTGGCATTAGAATCGGGTGTCATAATTTTAGATTTTAGAGATACGGAAGAATTTGGAAAGGGATTTATTAAAGGGGCTATTCATGTTGGGAAAGATAGGAATATGGAATATTGGATAAGACGTTTGGTGCCTTCCGGTACCTCCTTGCTGATCGTTTCAGAGCCGGGGACTGAATTGGAAATAATTTCAAGGTTATTACTAATTGGTTATACCCAACTTATTGGTTATTTAGACGGAGGAATGGACGCCTGGTTAAAGGTTGGCTTTAGGGTAGACCAAATTGATAGTTTTTCCTGGGAAGAATTAAAGCTAATGGATGAAAATGAACAATATATCCCCCTTGATGTAAGAACAAATAAATCATGGCAAGAAAAGCAACTCCTGTCCGGATTGCATATTCCTTTGGAAGAATTAAACTATCGCTGGAAAGAATTATCCCGAGAACAAGGTTATGCCTTGGTATGCTCAGATGGTTACCGTTCCATGATAGCGGCTTCCTTTTTAAAGAGTAAGGCTTATACGTTTATTGTAAATATTAAAGGAGGAATAGCCGATTTGAGCAATCACTTGCTTAAGTTTGCCCGTTCCTAAAGCAAATATATTATGACTTCACTGGTTGAGAAATACAATGTGGCTGTGCCAAGGTATACGAGTTATCCAACAATGCCGTTTTGGGATAATGTTGCGCCCGATCAGGCCACCTGGAAGAAGCTGGTTACGGAAACTTTTCGAAGCACGAATGACCGGGATGGAATAAGTATTTACATCCATTTGCCTTTTTGTGAAAGCTTGTGCACCTATTGTGGTTGCAACACCCGTATTACCGTAAATCATGCAGTTGAGTCGCCATATATTCAAGCTGTTTTAAAAGAATGGTCTTTGTATGTTGCCTTATTGGAAACCAAACCCAGAATTAAGGAAATACATCTGGGTGGAGGCACTCCTACTTTTTTTTCACCTAGTAACCTCAAAACCTTGCTGGAAGGAATTTTGGAACCGGCAGAGTTATGTATAGGTGCGGAACTGAGTTTTGAGGCTCATCCCAACAATACTACCCGCTTCCATTTAGAAGCTTTGCACCAGGTTGGATTTGAACGGTTAAGTTTGGGTGTTCAGGATTTTGACCCCAAGGTTCAGGATGTAATCAATCGGATTCAGACAGTTGAAGATGTGAGAAGGGTTACCCGACAAGCTAGGGAATTGGGATATACCTCTATTAATTATGATTTGATTTATGGTCTGCCATTTCAAACCAGGGAAAGCATAGTTAATACGGTGAAGGAGGTGAGGGAATTGAGGCCTGATCGTATAGCGTTTTATAGCTACGCACACGTTCCCTGGATGAAACCGGGGCAGCGGAAATTTACCGAGGACGATTTGCCTTCGGGAGAGGAAAAGCGGGCTTTGTATGAACTTGGACGGACTTTGTTGGAAGAAGCCGGATATATTGAAGTTGGAATTGACCATTTTGCTTTGTCCAATGATGGTTTGTTTGAGGCCATGCGTAATAAGAAATTACATCGAAACTTTATGGGTTATACCACCAATACTACCAAGTTATTGGTTGGCCTGGGTGCTTCTTCTATCAGCGATAGTTGGACCGGTTTTGTGCAAAATGAGAAGAAGGTAGAAGATTATTACAAACGATTGGAATCGGGGGAGTTTCCTTTTTTTAAGGGTCATCAGTTGAGTGAGGAAGATTTAATTTTGAGGAGACATATTCTTCAGTTGATGTGCAATTTTTATACTTCGTGGAAGGATGCAGGAGAGCAAACACCGGCTTTGTTTAAAGGAATTGAACGTTTGAGAGAAATGGAAAAGGAAGGTTTGGTGGATTTGATGGAGGATGGGATAGCGGTAACGGAAGCTGGTAAGCCATTTTTGCGTAATATTTGCTACGCTTTGGATGCCAGGGCTGAGCACCAGGAGTTAGCAGGACCTAAGTTTAGCAAAGCTATTTAGGGTATGCCGATTTTTTAAGTTTCAAGGTATGCGGGCCCCCTCCGCCCAACTAAATTTTGGCTAATTCCAAACCAACCTGCCAGGGCGTTCGGGTCACGCTTTCGGCTGTAGTCCTCGTCGCACTTGGCTAACGCCGCGTGCTCCTGTGGGCTACTTGCCTCTATCGTTGCCCGAGGTGCAACCTCAACTAGTAGTTTCTAATCCAACCTGTCACAGTATCTATTAGTCAGCTGCCGGATGGGTATTTTTCTAAGCTCAACTATTATACCAATTTTAATTTATAAATAGTCCAAAGGCAATTTATTAATTTAGATTGGTAAGTACCGAGGATATAAAATGTTAGTCCGATTTTTTCAAGAAAATTTAAGCATAAAATTGGACTATACATTTTGTCCATTCGGTATAAATGCCGATGCCAAAGCTATTTAGGCAAATTATGGCAAATCTTCATTAGACGATTGCAGATTGGCAATCGGTAAAACTTTTCAGTAAATCCAATGGAGGATAGCAGAATAGAATTTTTTTGTACTGTTTTAAAAACAAGAGAGGTTTATGTGTTAAATTCTCTCTTAATGCCTCATTATTTCATATTTGGCAGGAGATGGTTTTTGTATTTATTTAATTTACAGGTGTTTGTGTGTTTGGATTTGAATAAGATGTTTTTATTATTTTTTGAATGTAGGTTCAGGAATCATAAAACTTTGTAAGTTTGCAATTAACCCTATTGTAAGCCATGGCAATTCTTGTAATTCATAATTCCAAGGAAGATGCTGAGTTGATAAACATGTTTCTATCCCGAGTTGGCAGTTCCATCCTACTCAGGTTTAGTTCAGAATTACCAAGTCTTCCATTTGAAGGTTCGGAAGAACCTAATTTACTTATTTTTCAGGAAAGGGAAGGAGAGGTTTCTACCTTTTCATTTATAGACCAGGTGAGGAACTATTATTCCAGTCTGCCAATCATAATTATCAGTCAATATGGAGGCGAGTGGTATAGTCCAAGTTGGCCCAAGGGCGATTTTGAGGATTATTTGAGTAAGGAAAGGCTTTGGCAGTTGCCACAAGCGGTATTGAGGCAGTTGCATTTTTCAA
>JAIBAJ010000116.1 GCA_019695265.1 Bacteroidia bacterium
AATCGCTTGGTTTCAATTTAAACTTGATTAATAATTAGGTTTTGCTCCAAGTTTTATCCGGACAATTCATTTTTTTTAATTCTTAGTATGCGGGCCCCCTCCGCCCAACCCTATTTTTGCTAAACTAAAATCATCTTGCAAGGGCGTTCGGGTCACGCTATCGGCTGTAGTCCAAGCCCACTCCGCTAAACGCTGCGTTGGCTTGGAGCTACTTGCCTCTATTGTTGCCCGAGGTGCATTCTATTAAGTTAATTTCAAACCCAATTTGTTGCGGTATCTATTAGTTCACTGCAAGGTGGAGGATTTTCAAATATCCGAAAAATTTATTTTGGCTCGGTAAACCAGTGCAGTTAACCAAGGACTATAGAAATGCCTTCTAGTTAAGCAAAAGCGGTATTTTCGGCTAAGGTTAAGAAAAACAAAGCGGTAAGGAATTCATTCTATAGCACGAATAATTCTAGCAATAAACAAACAGCCAAAGGGCTTAAGTACTTTTATAATAAGAGAAAATGGTTGGGGTTTCGTCGGGTAGGGATTGAAACGGAAAGCCCACAGCCCCGAACCCTTTCGGGGCGAGGACTTGCAGTGTAAAGCCCGACCATTTGCCTTGCAAAATGGATGGAATAGGGGATAGTAATTTTGGCAAATGGGACCCGCCAAAAAATCAAAAAAAGAATTAGAAAAATAAATATGGAAAAAAATCGATTAAACTTCGGCCAACGGGGTAATGATTTTTTCTTTAAGCGCGTACATTACAATGTCGGCGGTATTTCCCAAGCCTAATTTCTGCATAATATTTTTGCGATGGGTATTAACCGTATGTTTGGAAAGAAAGAGTTTATCGGCAATTTCTTTGTTGGTCATACCTTCTGCGATGAGTCGAATAATTTCCATTTCGCGTTTGCTAATATCAACCGGTTCGCAACAACTGGCAACGTGGTCAAGATTGACTTCAGATGTTTGTTCGACCAATACTGCGTCAAGGATTTTACCACAGAAGAAATTTTTACCTTCGAATGTATTTGCTACTGCATCCAGAATTTCGTCTTTATCACAATCTTTAAGCACGTAGCTGCAGATTCCGGCTTCGATAGCGCGAAGAATATGTGGTTTAGAAATTTGGTTTGAAATAGCTAAAACTTTGATATTGGGATTGATAACTAGGGCTTTGGCAATATCTTCCGGTTTAAATTCCGGTTCTGTAAAATCGATAATCATTACATCAGCCAGTTTTAACTCTTTTGATTTTTTTAGGTCCTCGCTATTACCTGCTTCAGAAATAATATTCAGGTTTTTATTGGAGGAAAGTAATGCTTTCAGACCTTCACGGATGAGATAGCTGCTATCAGCAATAATTATTTTTATTTGTGCCATGTTCATACAACCAATGGTCAAAATTACAAAACGAATTGGAATTTAAAAATCTAAATTGAAGCCATCGTAGACAAGCATGGTATTTGGGAAATGATTTTTTGCTTCGGCAAGGAAGGGGGTAGTATCTTTATATCGGGACGAAAAGTGGCCGAGTAAAAGTGTTTGAGTTTCAATTAAGCTAGCCATTTGGGCGGCTTGATTCGCGGTTGAATGGAAGGTGGATTGGGCTCTTGATTCGAGTTCTTGGGTAAAAGTAGCTTCGTGGTAAAGAACTTTAACTTGATGGATATAATCGTTTAGTTTTGGATGAAAGGCCGTATCGGAGCAAAAGGCGTAACTGGAGGAAGGTTTTGGTGGAGTGGTCAAAAGGGCATTTGGAATCGTATGACCTTGTGAATTAATCCAATCCGATCCTGCTTTAATCGCCATCATATCTTCAACCGGAATATGGTGAATTTCTATAGCTTCTCTTCTCAAATTTCTAAGTTTTGGTTTTTCTTGGAAAAGGAAACCATTGCATTGGATTTTATGAAGGAGAGGGAAGGAGAAAATTTCTAAGAAGGAATTTTCCCAAATAAGTTGTTTTGAATCGGTAGAATGGAAATGGTAATTGATTTGGAATTGCAAATGAGTATCGGAATGATTGAAAATGATGGAGAGTATTTCATCCAAACCTTTTGGGCAAAAGAGGTGAAGGGGTTCTGTTCTACCTCCCAGGTGCATACTTGAAATTAATCCGGGAAGTCCTAGCCAGTGATCACCATGAAGATGGCTAATAAAAATATGATTAATTTTTAGAAGCGGTATTTTTTTTCGGAGAAGTGAAATTTGAGTTGATTCACCACAATCAATTAAAAACAACCGCCCAGAAACTTCGAGTAACTGGGCGGTTGGATTTCTGGTTAAGGTTGGTGTTGCACTTCCACTACCCAGAATAAGGATATTCATGCTATTAGCGTTTAACTTGCATTTTTTGAGTGAAGTTTTTGCTTCCGTTAGATAGGCTAAAGAAGTAAATACCTTCTTTTAGGCTACTTCCATCAAATTCAACTTGGTTAACACCTGCTTTAGATTGGATGGATTGAGAATAAACTTCTTTACCAAGCATATCAAAAACTTTTAGGTTAACTTTTTCAACACCTGGGGTGCTGAAAGCGATGGTGGTTGAACCTGAGAAAGGGTTTGGCATGTTTTGGATTACAGAAAAAGCATTTGCATTCAGGTCTTCGATTCCTGTAGAAATATCCATGGTATAGGATTTGTCGAAAAGTTGAGGTAATGCCGGAACAGGGATTTCAGTAAAAGGAGTAGAAATGGTTCCAGGGAAGGAGAAGTCGCCAAGTCCGGTTAAGGTAGCATTACCAGCCGTAGAGGAGGTAATTTGTACAGTGAAAGAACCGCCTTCAGTTGGAGCACCGTTTAAAGTCAAGGTTCCTGAAGATCCGGCAGCATATTCTCCGGTTGCAACATCAAAAGTTCCGGTAACACCAGCAGGTAATCCGGCAACAGTTAGGGTAGTTGCGGTAATGTTAGCAGGCAAAGTAGAAGGAATTGGTAAACCAGGGATAGCAGGAAGACCAAATGCTGCAGTGCTAATGGTAGCGGTGGAAGGAACAGTAAAATTAATAGTTTGGTTGTAAGTGGTACCAACTGCTCCACCAGGAATGGTTGCTGGAGTGTAGATGTCAATAGCTTGAGCGAAGCTAGCAAGGCTAGAGGCTACAATAGCGATAGATAAAACTAATTTTTTCATTTAATTAAGAGTAAAAGTTTATTGATTGTTATTGGGTTAGTTGATTACTATTTTTGGATAGACATTTTTCCGGTAGTGGTTATTTGTCCGTTGTTTAAAGAGTAGAAATAAGTTCCGTTAGCTAAATTAGAATTTGCGAATACAACAGAATTTAATCCTTGGGATGCATTGATAGTTTCTGAATAAACGGTTTGCCCCATCATGTTACGCACTTCAAAAGCAATTTTAGTAGCTACCGGAGAAGCAAAATGAATAGTTGTAGATTCAGAGAAAGGGTTAGGGCTATTTTGAATGACAGAGAATTTGTTTAATTGGATAATATCATCGATTCCAACTGAAGCTGCGTCAAATTTATAATACAAGCTTTGAGGAATTGTAAGAGCTGTTCCAAAGGCGATACCTTTAACTTTCAGGTTAATTTGTACTTCGATGATTCCTGCACCCGGTGTAGTGTTAAGGAAGGTAACACAGCCATTGGTTCCGCCTGCCCATTTGCAATCAGGGGTATTGCAATTGTATTGAATTCCTGCAGGGAAATTAGCTAGGCTTTCAATCCAGATACTGTCAATGGTAGCTGACAAGCCACTAATGGTTGTATCAGATGGAAGTTTAAATTGAACAACATCAGGGAACATGGAAGTGGTTGAACCTGAGATGGTATCCATTGGAGATCCACCGGCAGCATTAGCTGGCCTTGGAAAGGCAAGAGCACCATTCGTATTGCCATCCGGAATACACTGGGAATAAGCTTGATTAAGAGCTACAATCGAAAAAATGCTAAGTACAAGTTTTTTCATCAAGTTGGTTTTTAGGATTAGTTGGTACAAAAATAATAAAAATGCTTAGAATGAGTAGCATAAAACAAAAAAGCCCCGAAAATTCGAGGCTTTTTTGATAATGGGAGAAAATATTATTGAATAGAAACTTTTTCAGTAATAGTTTTTTCGCCGGAAGTAAGGTTGATGAAATAGATACCAGCTTGTAAGTTGTCTTTGTTAAGTTGGTAGTTATTTACACCTGATTTACCATCGATGCTGGCAGTTCTTACAACTTTACCGGTAATGTCGGTTACGTTTAAAGAAACTTTACCGGCATTTTTCATAGAGAAACTAACTTGAGCGGTAGTTGAAAATGGATTTGGGTAAACAACCAAATTCAAATCTGCTGTGTTTAAAGTTTCAATTCCGGTTGAAGCGTTTAATTTATAACCTGCATATTTGATATAGTCACCGGTTCCGATTGGAGCAGGAAGAGCTGAATACCATTGTTCTTGACCGGCAATGTTTAACAACAAGTCAACTTTAAGAGTTAGGTCATAAGTAGCTGAATTAGCTAAGCTAGCACCTGGAACGGTAACAGTAGCACAACCAACAACAGGAGTTAGGTTTGGGAAAGTACCTGCATTTTCCCAAGTATCGTCAGCTTGGTCGGTAGTAACAACAGTTCCTGCTGGAGCGCCATCCATACCGATGTATTTAATTTTGATAATTTTTACAGACAAACCGGAAGCAGTTGTGTCGGTAATTGTTTTTAGATTAAAAACTGCTGAGTAATCCGTGTTAAGTTGGTAAGCATACTGAGGATCGTTGTTGAAAGTTGCAGTATCAGGAAGCAATTTACCGCCGGCAACTGAAACAAACAAGTTTGGATCAGGAGTGCATTGTGCGCTAGCTAATAATGCTGAAGATACAGCTAAAATGGAAAGTAAACCTTTTTTCATTTTTTTGTTTTTAGGTGATTATTGATTGATTTAGTAATTACAAAATTAAGCATTATCCAGACCACGTTCAACTTCTTCCATGGCAAGCAAGTCATGAGCTTCTTCAACGGTTGGAACGATATTAAGGATAGTATCAAGTTGAGAAATGGAAATTAATTTAGCCACAGAGCGTTGCAATCCTGATAGTACAAAGCTACCATTAGCATTTTTACAAAGTCGGTTAGCAACAAGAATTGCACTAAGTCCGGAGGAGTCGCAGTACCGGGTTTCACTCATATCAAGTATGATGTTTTTAAAACCTTCGGCATTAATAACCACAAGCTCTGCTTTCAGAGATGGGGATACATGACTATCTAGCTTTTCAGCCTTCAAAGAAATAATGGCGTATTTCTCTTTCTTGTCAGTAGTAAAATTCATTTCGTATCGGAAATATTTGCAAAGTTAACAATAAATTCGTTTCAACTGGATTTGCATTTTTTTCTTGGAGGGTTTGATAAGTCAAAATTAATTGGTTTCAGGTTCGGTTTTCAAATTTTGTAAAAAAAACTTTCCAACTTGAAGAAATATAAGAATCAAAAGGACTAATTTCAGTCCTTCGGCTGCTACCGTATAAAAGTGGATATTTGATGGTGGAAGGGGAATGCCTTGAAAATAAAGGGATGAACGATGGGCTAAAATGGGCATAAAAAGAAATGATTCTGCCACACATAAGGCAAAAACTAAGAAAGGGTAAACCATTCTCCACCATTCTTTCCCTATTCTTGAACTTAGAAAAAGCATTAAAACACAAAAGAGTAGTTCTGCTTTTTGGAAGAATTCAAAAATTGTCCTGGTCATTACAAACATAAGCCCTTTATGTTCGGGCAATAATTCCGGGGTTTTAGGTCTCAGAGTAGCTTCCATAGAAACTGCTACTATCATTCCAAACCAACAAGCAGTTAGGAACAGCAATGCAAGTGCATACTTTTTATTAGTTTTATCCATTTTGGCAAAATTAGCGGAATACTCCTTTTCTTTGCACGATAATTTTATTGTGGAGAAAAGAAATATAGCCATTTTAGGTTCAACCGGTTCAATTGGTACTCAGGCTTTGGATGTGGTAGCTGCCAATCCGGAAAAATTTCAGGTTGAACTATTAACTGCAGGTTCCAATGCAGAATTATTGGTAAAACAAGCCTTGACGTTTAAGCCAAATGTAGTGGTAATTGCCGATAAATCAAAGTATAACTGGGTTCAAGACCAATTGTGGAGTCAAGGAATTAAAGTTTACACCGGTATTGAAAGTATAGAGCAAGCCATTGCCGCTGAAGATATAGATATCGTTTTAACAGCTATGGTAGGATATGCCGGACTAAAGCCTACCATTGCAGCCATAAATTCAGGTAAGACAATTGCATTAGCCAATAAAGAGACCTTGGTAGTTGCAGGTGAGTTAATAACTAAATTGGCTCAATCAAAAGCAGTTAATATTTATCCGGTTGATTCTGAGCATTCTGCCATTTTTCAATGTTTGGTTGGAGAATTTCATAATCCTATTGAAAAGATAATTCTGACAGCTTCAGGAGGCCCATTTCGGGGAAGGAAGCGATCAGAATTAAACGAAATTAAGAAGGAACAGGCCTTAAAACATCCGAATTGGACCATGGGAGCCAAAATAACCATCGATTCTGCAACCTTAATGAATAAGGGATTAGAAGTAATCGAAGCTAAATGGCTTTTTCATTTAAAACCTGAACAAATTGAAGTCGTTGTTCATCCACAAAGTATTATTCATAGCTTGGTTCAGTTTCAGGATGGTTCAATGAAGGCACAATTGGGATTGCCTGACATGAAATTACCAATTCAATATGCGTTGGCATTTCCTTCCCGGATATCAAATGATTTTCCAAGATTTAATTTTATGAACTATCCTACTTTGACCTTTGAAAAACCTGATTTGGATACCTTTCATTGTCTGTCATTAGCTTTTCATGCCTTGGAATTAGGTGGAAATGCTCCTTGTGTTATAAATGCTGCCAACGAAATTGCAGTGGAGGCATTTTTGAAAGATCAAATTGGATTCTTGGAAATACCTGAAATTATAGAACATTGCCTGTCAAAATCTGCCTTGATAACCCATCCAAGTTTAGAAGATTTGATTGCTTCTGATGAATGGACAAGAAAAATGGCCTTGGAAAGAATAGGTTCAATGGTTTAGATTTTTTCCAAAGTAATAAATTCCATATCAAAAGGATTTTTTTCATCCTTCAGCCTGATTTCTTTCTGCGTTTCTTTCCATTGTGATGGAACTATTTCCGGAAAGTAAGTATCTCCGGTTATTTCGACATGAACTTTGGTTAAGTATATTTTTGATGCTATTCCTATGGATTGGGCATAAATCTCCCCTCCACCAATAATTTTAGGCTCTGATTGTGGTGGACATAACTGAATTGCTTCCGAAAGAGATGTTGCCATAAAAACACCCTCGAATTTCTGGTCTTTGTTTCTGGAAATAACAATATTGCTTCGGTTGGGTAAGGGCCTTCCAATGGATTCAAAGGTTTTTCTACCCATAATGATTGGATGCCCGGTGGTAAGCTCTTTAAAACGTTTCAAATCGGCAGGTAAATGCCATAACAATTGGTTGTCTTTGCCAATGGCACCATTTATTGAGGTTGCAACTACAAGGCTAATTTCCATTAGAATTTTTTTGCCAAAGGTAGCAGGGGAATAAATAAAAAGGGCGAAAATCCAAGAAGCTTATTAATATTGTAGTTTGTTTAATTTAGAATAATCTGTTTTAATTCATGAAACAAGGCTATCATTCTTATTTACAGCTATTTATATTCTTTCTTTTAATAGGTTTTTCATCCTTGGTTTATTCGGTTAATCCTTCCAATGGACCTCGTTTTATTCAAAACAAAGGCCAATGGGAAAAGGAGACTTTTTTTAGACTGAACCTACACCAAGGTGAACTTTTTTATCAAACCTCTTCTGTTTTGATAAATCTTCATGAAAGTCCAATGGAAGAAGTTGATTTGGCAAATGGATTGCATCACCACTCATACCGTCAATCTATCAAAGGTCATGCTTATCGCATGCGTTTAATGAATGCCAACTTGGTTATTCCCGCAGGAATGGAAGAGTTACCAGGTTTCCATAACTACTTAAAAGGAAAGGATACTCAAAAATGGACAAGTAGGGTACCAGCATTTGCACAAATAACCTATGAAAATATCTACCCTGGTATTACCTGGAAATTTAAAGGAACAGAAAGTCAGCTTAAATATGACTTTGAACTGGAAGCCGGGGCTAATCCGGAGTTAATCCAAATAAATTACGAAGGGGTAGAAAACTTAAAAATCAAAAGTGGTAAACTAATTATTCAAACTTCTATTGGCAAGGTTACCGAACTTGAACCAATTGCTTACCAAATGGTGGATGGGAAAAGACAACAAGTAGCTTGTGAGTTTTTGCTAAAGGGACAAACAGTGAGTTTTATTTTTCCAAAGGGTTATCGAAATGATTTGCCTTTGGTTATCGACCCAACTCTTGTTTTTGCAACCATGACAGGTGCCGCAGATGATAATTTTGGATTTACTGCAACGTATGATAATGCCGGTAATTTTTACGGAGGTGGCATTGTGTTTGGCGTTAACTATCCGTACACTACAGGTGCATACCAAACAACCTTCGGAGGGGAAGTTGATATGTCCATAACCAAGTTTAGTCCCAATGCAACCTCCTTTGTATATTCAACTTTAATTGGAGGGAATTCCTGCGATCAGCCAAGTAGCTTGGATATAAATTCACAAGGTCAATTGGTGATTCTTGGAAGTTCTTCTTCAACGGATTTTCCAACAACAGCCGGATGTTTTGATAATTCCTTTAATGGCGGTGTGGCTGTTAATTTTCCAAGCAATGGAACCAATTTTACAAATGGTTCAGATATTGTCGTATCAGTTCTAAATCCAAATGGTACAGCCCTTGTCGGATCTACTTATTTCGGCGGAAGTGGTAATGATGGAATTAACAGCGCAACGGCCCTTAATTATAATTATGGAGATCAGTTTAGGGGGGAGGTTGTTGTAGATGCAAATGATAATATTTACATAGCTTCCAGCACCCAATCTGTTAACTTTCCTGTTTCTGCAGGAGCCTATCAAACTAGTCTTTCCGGCACTCAGGATGGGGTTATTGCTAAATTTAACAGTACTCTTACGAATCGAATTTGGGGTACCTATTTAGGCGGAACAGGAACAGAAGGTGCTTATTCCTTGAAATTGGATGCGAATAATGCACCAATTGTTTGCGGTGGAACCTCCAGTACCAATTTTCCAACCACTTCAGGTGTGATTCACTCCACAGCCATGGGGGGAACAGCAGATGGGTGGATCAGTCATCTTAATGCCAATGGAACTGCCTTATTGGGGTCAAGTTACCTTGGTACCAATTTTTATGACCAAGCTTATTGTGTTGGAATAGATTTGACAGGCGATGTATATGTTACCGGGCAAACCTTAGGAAATTATCCAACTACTCCGGGAGCTTTTGCCTCTGCCAATGGGCAGCAGTTTATTCTTAAATTAAATTCAGGTTTTTCAACAACCATTGCCGCTGCAAAATTCGGAACAGGAGGAACACAAATCAATATTTCTCCAACAGCTTTTTTAGTAGATGTTTGTGAACGTGTTTATGTTGCGGGTTGGGGTGGACAAGTAAATGGGATAGCCACTGCAGGTGGAACCACAACCGGATTGCCTGTTACTGCTAATGCAATTCAATCAACCACCGATGGAAGTGACTTTTACTTTTTTGTTTTAGAAAACAATTTCGCTACTCAATTATTTGGAAGTTTTTATGGTGGAAATGGAACACCGGAACATGTCGATGGCGGAACAAGTCGATTTGATCCTTCAGGGGTGATGTATGAAGCAGTTTGTGCCAGTTGTGGAAGTGCTAACGGCTTTCCGACAACCCCAGGTGTTATTGGCCCTGCAAATGGAGATCCGGCGGGTTGTAATTTTGGTGGAATTAAAATTAGCTTTGAAATTACAGATGTCAATATTTCTCTTTCTGCAAGCCCCAGTTCTTCCGGATGCGCTCCATTTAATGTCAATTTCTCTTCCAATTCTAACGGGGCTGATTTGTATAATTGGGATTTCGGAGATGGTTCTTTCTCTACCTCTCCTAGTCCAAGCCATACCTTTACCAATCCGGGAACTTACACAGTAACTATTATTGGTACAGATACCAATGCCTGCCCTGGCGTTATTATTAGAGATACAGCCTATCTTTCTATAATTGTCACCTCTGGAACTGTATCAGCCGGACTTGATCAAACAGTTTGTAATGGTAGCTGTGTTACCCTAAATGCTTCCGGTGCTACAACCTATTCCTGGAGTCCCGCAGCAGGACTTACCGGAGCTAATACCGCAACTCCGAATGCCTGTCCTGTTGTAACTACTTCGTATGTTGTTACCGGAACTTCCAACGGTTGTGCAGGAACGGATACAGTTACTGTGTTTGTAACAACTCCGCCCAATGTAACAGCAGGGAACGATACTACTATTTGTTCAGGAGGAACCGCTCAACTTTTTGCTAGTGGCGGTTTGGCCTATTCCTGGAGCCCAACTAACGGACTTTCCAACCCCAACAGTTCTAATCCAACAGCTAGTCCTTCTGCAACAACTGTTTATACTGTTACTGTTACCGCTCCTTCGGGTAACATTGTTGTCAATGGAGATTTTTCCTTGGGAAATTCCGGATTCTCAAGTGGATATGTAAATAGTAACAATTTGGTTCCTGCCGGAAACTATGAAGTTACAACCAATGCCGCAAATAACCATCCTAATTTTGTTGGGGTAGATCATACCACAGGTTCGGGTCAGTTCATGGCCGTTAATGGTTCCGGAACTCCTAATACAGATGTTTGGTGTCAAACGGTTAATGTTACGCCCAATACAACCTATGCGTTTAGCACTTGGGTTTCTACTTTAGCCCCTGGAAATCCTGCTGCCCTCCAATTTGGTATCAATGGTACTCAATTAGGTTCTGTGTTTAATGCTCCTTCTACAACCGGAACATGGAGCCAATTTTTTC
>JAIBAJ010000117.1 GCA_019695265.1 Bacteroidia bacterium
TCTTCAATGATTCTTAAATTTGCGTTCAACATTAGGATTATAAGATTGGTTTTGTTGGTCGTACTCCAAAATTATATCTTATAGTCCTTTGTTTTTATTAGTTTTTCCTTAACTTAATGACATTGGGGGCCCGCCAAATGAATTAAAATTTTATACCAAAAGTGGCCAAAACATTTCCGGAAGTGTTTCGAATAGCGGCAGAAGCCCCATTTCCGGCATTTAAATCGTAGAAAACATAATCCGCTTTGTAGGTGCTGAAAACGTAGGCTACATCAAAGAAAAGGTGTTTACCCATGTAGCCACCACCCAGGGAAAAATTCATACGGTTGAAGTAAGAAGGGCCTGATTTATAAGGGTTTCCGAACAAAACTGCACCGGCACGGATACTCATATTGGCAATTTTCCATTCGGTACCCATGCGAATATTTCCGGTAGGGCGATACAAGTTGCGGGTATTTTGATTTTCGGTAGTAAAGCTATAACCATCATTTGCGCTAAGGCGAGCCAAGGGATAATAGATAAATTCGTAATCGGCTGTAATAAGTCCTAATTTACCGATAATAAAAGCTAAACCTCCGTTGAAACGAGGTGCTGTACTTAGGGTGTAATTGTAGCTTCCATTGGGCGAATTGTAGATGTATTGAGCAGTATCGAGATTTGAGCTCATGCTATTATAATAGGTATCGGCCATTTGGTAGATGGTTGGGGAGATGGCCGAAGCGCCTAATCTAAACCAGTTAGAAGGTCGGTAAATAAGACCGAATTTTACATTAAAACCGCTTCCTTGGGTTTTTAGGTAACGGGCATAGGAAAAATTGTCGAAGCCATTGTAGGCGAATTTCGCATCGGTTTCGGAGTAGGTTGTTTTTTCGGTATATCGAATACGGCTGATGCCAACTCCCAGGCCAAGGTGCAATTTATTAGCCACATTGGTGCCAAAGGTGAAATTAGTTTCTCCGATTCGGCCAATAGTTTCAAGTCGAAAGCTTTGGGTATTTCCGCTAGATTGAACCACGGAGGTGTAGTGGTCGGCCAAGACGGAATCGGGGTTGAGCAGATAGGTTTGATAGGCTAAATTTTCGTTGAATAGGTAGCTGCCTTGGGAGTTAAGGACATCGGTAGAAGTTCCATTTCCACGGTTTAAGTTTTCCAGGTAACTATCCATTAGGGAAGAGCTGGAATTTGGGTTTTCGGAAAATAGGTTTTGGTGAAAATTACCTAGACGTGTGTAGGTAAGACCAAGGCTAAAGCTTTGTATACCTTTATTGGGATCTTTGCTCCATTTATTTCCGAAAGTTCCTATAAAACCCCAGGAGCCAATATTGAGGTTTAATTTCAGATCGGAAGTTTGATTGCCGGCAAAGTTGGAGGAAGCTGAAATGCCATAGATGGCCGGTGTAAATTGAAATTGTGAGCTTCGGTTTGCAGCGATACCAGCAGGATTGGTGGCTGCGGAGGTCATATCTACTCCAAGAGCGGTAAATGCACCACCCAAGCTTTGAAAACGGGCTGTACCTACTACATCAACTGAAGAGTAACGAAGAGCATCTACTTCATTTTGGGCAAAGATGGTACCTGAGAGCAGGCAAAATCCTGCCACGATCAACTGCTTTTTCATGTGATTACTTTTCTAAAATTTGTCAAGTTTATTATCTTCCACCTCTGCGTGTACCACCGGAGTTTCCGCCACTTCTGGATCCACCTCCAAAGCTTCCTCCGGAGTTTCCGCCACCGCTGCCACCTCTAAAACCACCTCCATTGTTGAAACTACCACCGCTAGGTGCTTGGTTTTGATAGTTTCCACCGCCATTACTTCCACGTGGGGTTGGATTTGATGGTGCTTGTTGGTAGTTTCCGCCGTTGTTGCGGTTTCCACCGTTGTTGTAGCCACCGTTGTTGGGAGCTTGAGGTTGTTGTTGGTAACCACCTCCGTTGTTGCGGTTTCCACCGTTGTTGTAGCCACCGTTGTTGGGGGCTTGAGGTTGTTGTTGGTAACCACCTCCGTTGTTGCGGTTTCCACCGTTGTTGTAGCCACCGTTGTTGGGGGCTTGAGGCTGTTGTTGGTAACCACCGCCGTTGTTACGGTTTCCGCCGTTGTTGTAGCCACCATTATTGGGGTTGTAGCCGTTGTTGTTGGAGCGGTTAGGGTTTTCGTTTTGGTTATAATAATCCTGGTTATTGGAATTTCCGTTGTTTCGAGTGCCGTTATCGGGGCGGGTATACACGTTAGGGTTTGAATTGTAGTTTCCTTGGTTATTGTTGCCGTTGTTTCTGGAATTTGGGCTGGTATATTGATCGGGTCTGCTGGCGTTGGGTGTGTAAGGTCTGGAGTAATTGTCGTTACCTCCGGCCTGATTTAAGCCATAAGGCCTATTGTTAGAAGGGGTTTTTGTTCCGGTAGTTGGGTTGGAATTGGAAGGGGTTCCGGAATTGTTGTTATTGGAATTAGGTGTTTTATTGGCATTATCGTATGCGTCGGGTGAGTTTGATGCATTCGGGTTTTTATTGGTTGCATTCGGAGAGGAAGAGTACCCGCCCGGGCCTGGTTTATTTTGGTTTGGATTAGAGGGATTGTTGGTAGTATTTGGTGTTTTACCTTGGGTCGCATTTGGACTAACGGTATAGTTGTCGGAAGGGTTTTTAGGGCTGGAATTGGAATTTCCAACCGGATTTTTACTATTTAAAGTAGGGTTACCTTTGGTTCCCACTCCATTTGTTCCATTCACTACATTACCTTTATATCCATCCGTAGGCATTGGAACTTTGTCTTTTAGTGCCTGATATTTATCCCCGAAGGTTGTGAATTGAGTGTTTTTGATACCGGGTTTAGAGCTAAGGGAAGCAGATCGGTGACCATAGTAGAAATTGCTATTTCTGTCATAGCTGTTGTAGTAATTATAAGTAGAGTTGTTTAAACCGTCATAATAACCATTCCAATAGCCATTGTTGTAGCCGTTGTTATAGCCATTCCAATAGCTGCCGTAACCATAACCATAATAGCCGGGGTATCCCCAGTAGGAATGGTAAGGACTTCCCCAGTAATTCCAGCTATTCCAGGGGTTATAGCCGTAGTATGGGTTTCCCCAACCGCAGCTCCAGCAATTCCAGGAGTTCCATCCCCATCCTGTACCATAGGAGATGGTAACGGAAGGTCCCCACCAGCTATAGGTACTATAGATACTAGTGCCATAGTAGAAAGGGTCGTAGTTGTAGTAATACATATTGGTGTAATAGTTATCATAGTAGCCATAGCTATAAACCGGGTTGTAAAATCTTCGAATTCGGGAAGAATAGGAGTAATCGTAATAATCGTCGTAGTAATTATTAGTTACATAGGTATTACCTCCATTTTGATTGTTGGAGGTATTATAATTAGAGTCGTAATAGTCGGCATTTCCGTTGGAGTTGTTGTTGGAATAATTCCCATTTTGGTTATCTCCGTTAGAATTGTATTGGTTGGGGTTGGAATCGGAACTTCCTGAATTGTTTTGATTCGGGGAAGAATAATTGTTGGCCTGTTGTTGCCCTGGACGGTAATAAACATCGTCGTTGCTGGGGTAATTGTTGGTAACATAAGTTGTTTTGCAAGAACTTAATGTTACTGCCAAAGCGGCTAAAAAAAGGAGATTTTTCATTGTTAGGGTCCTCCTGACAGATTTATTGGTAAAGTTGGCTAATGCTTTTCTACTTTTGTGACGCAATTTTATTTACAAAGACTATACCAAACTAAAAACATGGCTAAAGATTTTACGAAAAGAAGCGAAGATTACAGCAAATGGTACAATGAGTTAGTATTGAGGGCTGATATGGCGGAGAATTCGGATGTGCGTGGTTGCATGGTAATAAAACCATACGGATATGCTATTTGGGAGATTATGCAACAAACCCTTGATAAGATGTTTAAGGATACAGGCCATGTGAATGCCTATTTTCCGTTGTTTATTCCAAAAAGTTTTTTGGAAAAGGAGGAAGGTCATGCGGAAGGATTTGCAAAAGAATGTGCGGTGGTTACACATTATAGATTAAAAGTGAATCCGGAGAAGAAAGGTAGTTTGATAGTGGATCCTAATTCTAAGTTGGAGGAGGAATTGATAGTGCGTCCAACTTCCGAAACCATTATTTGGAATACTTACAGGGGTTGGGTTCAGTCATATCGTGATTTGCCAATACTGGTAAATCAATGGGCGAATGTAGTTCGTTGGGAAATGCGAACTCGATTGTTTTTGCGTACTGCTGAATTTCTTTGGCAGGAGGGGCATACTGCTCATGCAACGGCAGAAGAAGCTATTCAGGAAACGGAGCGTATGTTGGATGTTTATGCAGATTTTGCTGAAAATTGGTTAGCAATTCCTGTTGTAAAAGGGGTAAAAACTCCCAATGAGCGTTTTGCAGGTGCCTTAGAGACCTATTGCATTGAAGCCATGATGCAGGATGGGAAAGCCTTGCAAGCCGGTACTTCTCACTTTTTAGGACAGAATTTTGCCAAGGCATTCGATGTGAAATTTTCGAATAAAGAAGGGCGGCAAGATTATGTTTGGGCTACTTCATGGGGAGTTTCAACCCGATTAATGGGAGCCTTGGTAATGACTCACAGCGATGACAATGGATTGGTTTTGCCTCCGAAATTAGCACCGACCCAAGTAGTAATTGTACCAATTTATAAGGGGCAGGATCAATTGGAATCTATCTCCAAAAAAGCAAAAGAGATAAAAGCCAAATTGGAAGCTAAAGGTATACGTGTAAAGTACGATGATAGGGATAATCAAACACCTGGCTGGAAGTTTGCCGATTATGAGTTTAAAGGAGTTCCACTTCGAATTGCCATTGGTCCGCGTGATATGGAAAATGGTACAGTGGAATTGGCCCGTCGTGACACATTAACCAAATCAGTGCACCAACAAGCTGATTTGGAAGATTTGATACCCGGTTTATTAGTAGAGATTCAAGATAGTTTGTTTAATAAAGCCCTGACAAAGAGAACCGAAAATACATTCAGGGTAGATAGTTATGAAGAGTTTAAGGCTATTTTGGAAAAAGGTGGATTTATTATGGCCCATTGGGATGGGACACCCGAAACCGAAGAGAAGATAAAGGAAGAAACCAAAGCAACTATTCGTTGTATTCCTTTGGATAGTCAATCGGAAGAAGGTAAGTGTATCTATTCCGGCAAACCATCGGCCAAGCGAGTATTGTTTGCCAGAGCGTATTAGTAATTATGCTTAGGGTTGACACAAAGAATCCGTTATTGCGGCTATTGGTTGTGGTTTATGGATGGATTTTCGGCCTTTTGTTTTATTGCATTTGTCTAGTTTGGCGAAGTACAGTTAGGTTAGAAGGGAAGGAAGGGCGAGACCTACTTCTTAAGGAAAGGTATGTGTTGGTTTTATGGCATGAAGATTTAATCTTGTTTTTCCTGGCATTTTCAAATTTGCCCAATCAAATTTGGATGAACCATCCGGCTTGGTTTATGAAGCCTATTCATGTTACACTTTATTTGATGGGAGTGCGTAACCTGGCACTTGGAAGTTCTGGAAATTCGGGGCAACTGGCCTTAGAAAAGGTTGTTCAAGGCTTACATCAAGGTCTAAGCACGGTAGTAGCTGTAGATGGTCCGGCAGGACCTCCCAAAGTAATGAAGCCCGGCGCTATGCGGATGTCCTTACTTTCAGGAGTTCCCTTGCGGACGCTCCGGTTTGAGTGTTCCCGATTTTTTCGTGTGGGGGGGTGGGATCGCAAACGGGTGCCATATCCATTTAGTCAAGTTGATATTCGGATTGGAAATTCAGAATTCATTAAGGAGGAGTCAGAAATAACCAAGGAAAGGATGGAATCCGTTTTAACTCCTAATTAGGTTTTATTTAGCATAGCCAAGCTATTCTAGAAGAGGTGAAGTGTTTATTGGTTAAAGTGAAACCAATAAATATTCGACAAGGAAAAAGGAAAAGGAAGGGCAAAAAATAGGTTTGGATTAAATTTTTTTTCAAAATCCTTTTTTGATTCAAAAATATGTCTACATTTGCACCCTCAAATTTTGGCCCGTTCGTCTAGGGGTTAGGACGCAAGATTTTCATTCTTGAAACAGGGGTTCGATTCCCCTACGGGCTACGAAGTAAAATTTTAAAGGCCTGCAAATCAACAGATTGCAGGCCTTTTTTAGTTTCTGGGGGATGGAATAGGGGACAGGTTTGGTTAAATGAGTGTTATGGTATTGGTTTTAGTTATGTCTAGTTGACTTCAATTAAGGTAAATGATCTAAATTCTTTAACGAACGAGACTCACACCATTAATATAGATATTTTAAATTCCTCAATAAACAGAGGGTTGGATTTAAACGAAAGTTTTATTAAAGCTGGTGGAATATCCTTCAAGAATAGCCTTTCTTTATTTGGTTTAGGTTTTTCTAATAATACATACCAACCATTTATTGGTGAAATAGGTTAATATTGCAATTAGATTAAAAAACTAATGAAAAGAATTCTTAAAGTTACTTGTCTATTCTTGCTATTTTCGATTAAATCAAATTGTCAAGAATTAAGTTTGGAAAGTGCTAAATGCTATGGAGGAGATGGTGATGACATTGCGTATTCCGTTTTTAATACCATTGATAATGGATTAATATTAGCAGGCAGTTCCAATAGTGTTAATGGTGATATTTCAAATCATCCATATCAAGGAGACGACTTTTGGATTGTCAAATTAGACAACCAGATGAATGTTGAATGGGAAAAGACATATGGAGGGTCATATGAGGAAATTGCATATTCTATAATTCAATTAACAGACTCTTCCTATGTGGCTGTCGGTAGTTCCAAATCGCAAGATGGTGATGTTTCTTTTCATCATGGGTTAAATGATTATTCAGATTGTTGGATAATTAAGTTAGATAAATTGGGCAATCTACAGTGGGAAAAATCAATAGGAGGTACTCAGATAGATTATGGTGTTAAAATTTTACAAGATGAAAATGAATTGGTGATTCTTGGTGTTTCAAGTTCAAATGATGGTGATGTTTCAGGGCATCATGGTGATTCTACTAATTTTGATAATTGGGTTATTAAATTAGATTTGAATGGAAATTTTATTTGGGAAAAGTCTTTTGGCGGTAGTTTTTATGATTACCCTGGCGATATAATTAAAACAGATGTCGGTTATGCAATTTGTGCTTCAACAGGATCAAACGATGGAGATGTGACTAATCACTTTGGTTTGACTGGAAACTCATTTCTTTATTCCGATGTATGGGTATATTTATTAAACTATAATGGTTCGCTTTTGCAGCAGAATTCTTTTGGGGGGTCTTCTCCAGATGAAGCTTATTCAATAATAACTAATAATTCCGGTGGTTTTTATGTATGTGGAAATTCTAAATCTACTGACGGAAATATTACTATTAACAAGGGACTTTCTGATGGATTAATTTTAAATTTGGATGGGAATTTAAATTTATTATCCCAAAAGACTTTTGGAGGCAATTTAACCGAGGGTTTCAGAGGCTTAATAAAAGGAGTTAATGACGATAATAATCTCTTATTTTTAACTGGTTCTACTCAATCGAATAGTATGGATATTAACAACCATTATGGAGTTTCAGATTATTGGGCTTTGTTAATCGATACAAACTATAACATTATTTCCACCCGTTGCTATGGAGGTAATGAAAATGATTTTTGTTATTCCAGCTGCAAAAAGAACTCAAATTCAATTGTATTGGCCGGATATACAAGATCCAATAATAACGATGTTTCAGGATTGCATGGAAATTCAAATTTGAAGGACTATTGGTTAGTAAATTTGGGGTTTACATCAAGTATCGCAAACCCTAACTATTCAAATAATATTCTATTCCCCAATCCGTCCTCAGATTTTTTGAAAATAAATACTTTGAATTTAAGTCAAAATACTAAAATTAAAATTCTAAATTCAATTGGCGAAGTAGTTCTTCAACTCAATTATTCAAACCAAGATCAAATAATAATAGATACAAGAACTCTAAATAATGGAATATATTTTCTTGAGTATTCAAATACAACCACACTTGAAAAATTTAAGGTTGTAGTTAATCATAATTAGAATGAAGTTGATTGTTTAGAAAATAAACCTTTAGTTAAATTGAAGGAGAAATTCTATAGTCAATATGGTGAGGACAAATGGATTATAGAAAATTTAAAATTGCCCGATATTGGAATTTTCATTGATAGAGGGGCAGCACATCCAGAAAAATTCTCTAATAGCCTTCATTTTGAAGAAAGGGGTTGGAGTGTAATTTGTATTGAACCCCAACAAGAATTCTTTCATCCCTTCTCTATATTCAATTTTATAGAAGTCTATTGTAAGGCCTGTGAAAGTAAAAACTAAAGAATTTAGACAAAAAAATTGATAGTTGATTTTCGATTTTCATTGCTTTGAAATAATTTTTTCTTCATTCTAAGTTACCTTTTTCACAATTGGGAATTAATGATTACCATTACTTTTGACTCAAGGCTTAGGATTTTTCTTCTTTTACTTATTGCTCAAAATTTACAAAGTCCAATTGTATTTACCTTTTCAATAACCTTTAACTATTCATCCCAACACCCTCATCACTTCCACCACCGAGTTCGATATTTCGTTGGTAAGGTGTACGAAGGCATCCATCGGATGCCTTTTTTGTTTGCCCATTTTCTTCCTGTAACGAGTTGTTGTTTAAATTTGGACATTAATATTTTCAAATGAAATCGAGCCTTAAATTCTTGCTGTTTAGTTTGTTTGTTCTTTCCATGTTGGCAGTCTTAATTATGCCTTCGTGTAAGCACCATCCCGATGATTTGGTGCCGGCAGACACAACCCAAAATCCCATTGATACCACTACCAATCCTATTGATACCTTGGTTTGTGATACTTGCCCGGAAGGTGTGGTTTCTTTCTCGGAAGATATTCAGCCAATTTTCAATTCGCAATGTGCACAGGCCGGATGCCACGATGCTGCCACCCATGAAGAAGGTTTGGTGCTAAATACCTATCAAAATATAATGGCTACAACCGATATTGCTGAAAAAGGCTTAGGTTCGGATGTTTGGGAAGCCTTAAATGAAACCGGTGATGATATGATGCCACCAAATGGTCCATTATCCAACGACCAACTCAATCTGATAAAAGCATGGATACAACAAGGTGCGCAAAATACTACTTGCACTCATACTTGCGGATGCGATACCAATCAGGTTTCGTATTCTCAGTTTGTAGCACCTAAACTTCAAAGCTTTTGCATAGGTTGTCATAGCAATTCCTCTAGTCAAGGTGGTGTGAATTTGTCGGGCTATGCCAATGTAATGACTTATGCTCAGAATGGAAAACTCATGAAATGCATTAACTGGGAGTCAGGTGTTTCGGCTATGCCAAAAGGGGCTCAGAAATTGAATGATTGTACTATTTCTAAAATTCAAAGTTGGATAAATCAGGGCAGTTTGAATAACTAGTATTTAATCTAATCCTTTGACTTTTAAACATATCCTGTATTTGGTTTGATAACTTTTGCAGGTGGAACGCTTATCCCGTTTATCTTTGCCCTCCCTTTAAAACACAGATAGCTATGCAAAATTCCATCCTTCAAATTTGGAAGTCGCATCTGGATGCAGTCGAGTTCCGTAAACAAACCTTTGCTACCCTCGCCTTACTTCTGGTTTTTCTTTTCTCGTACGGGAAATTTATTTTGAACATTGAATTAAGGCCCGGAGTGGTATTAAATGACCCGGTTTTGGCCTTAATTCCTGCCAAAGATGTTTCCTGGATTGTTTTCACCTTATTGTATTCATGCGTGGTGTTAATGGTTTATCAGGCAGCACCCAGGCCTTATTTGGTTTTGTTAGGTTTTCAAACCTTTCTCTTGATGTATGTTTTTAGAACGGCAGCCATTTACTTGGCACCTCTTGATCCGCCTAATGGCTATATTCCTATGGTTGATCCTGCAGTTAATTTACTTATTCCGGATAGCAATATCTTAAGTCGTGATTTGTTTTTTTCCGGACATACGGCTGTTATGACCATTGGTTTTCTCTTTTCCGCTACCAGAAACTTTCGAATATACATGGGTGTATGCACCCTACTATTAATGTTCTTTCTGGCAGTTCAACATGTGCATTATTCCATCGATATCTTTATTGCACCTCTTGCAACCTATTCCGCATTTAAATTAGTAATGAAGTACCAAACCGCAAATGGACTTCTCAGGGAAATGGAAGAAGAAAACATACGCTCGCTTGGACTGGTTTTCTAAAGATTTCGTTGCTGAATTGCATTATTTAAAAAAATACCGAAAAAAATATTTTTTACATTCAAAAGGTTTATATCTTTGCACCCCTTCAAAAAGTAAAATAAGTCATGTCAAGAGTTTGTGAATTAACCGGAAAAAAAGCCATCACTGGTCATAACGTTTCTCACTCGAATCGTAAAACCAAAAGGTTGTTTAAGCCAAATTTGAAGCTTAAAAAGTTCTATATCCCAGAAGAAAACACTTGGGTGACTATCAAAGTTAGCACTTCTGCATTGCGTACCATTCACAAAAAAGGTATCTCTGCTGTAATCAACGAAGCTTTCGAAAAAGGCTTTATTGCATAATATTTCTTACCGAATTCTTAAACGCCCCTGGTTATCCTTGGGCGTTTTTTTGTTTCAAAAGGTCTGGTGCATATTGTAGGACTGCCGGAATCTCTCCAACCGGGTATTAACCTGGAATTTGAGTTTAAGTATTTGCTTATCTTTCCGAGTACGATAGCAAATCTGTAATAGTTCAATGATGCTTGGCAATTATTTACCTGAATAGCAATTGCATCGGCATTTATCCCTGAAATTTTCAAACTAGTTTTTGGACTATTTCTTCCAAAACATTGAAAAAGAAGTAAAAGGTTGAGGTTGCACCTCGGGCAACGA
>JAIBAJ010000118.1 GCA_019695265.1 Bacteroidia bacterium
AAAATTGGTCTAATATGCTGTATCCCAGGATTTACCAATCCGGAATTATAAATAATAATGGATATAGTAGATACAGTAAACCGTTGGATTAGAAATAATACTTTGAGGTTGCACCCTCGGGCAACGATAGAGGCAAGTAGCTCCAAGCCAACGCAGCGATTTAGCGGAGTGGGCTTGGACTACAGCCGATAGCGTGACCCGAACGCCCATGCAAGTTGGTTGGATCTTAGCAAAAAGCTAGTTGGGGCGGAGGGGGCCCGCCAAGTAAAAAAGCTTAAAAATTAAGGAATTACCCTGCCGAAATTAATCTACCTTCTGTAGTTGCTCCAAAGGAATATTTAATACCTCACTGTATTGCTGAAGCGTTGCCTTACCCAATTCCTGAAAGGCCTTGGGCGAAAACAAATGCTCCTTTACCCTGGCTTTGGAAATACCCATGTAATCGGATAACAAAGTCTCATCCATCATAGCTTTGTAGGCATGGTAACTGAGAGGACTCCAAATTCCGGCAATTACATTTTTCCGCGCCAGTTCTACCTGCTCATTTACCTCATCCCAAGCTTGGTTGAGAACCACGGTTTCGGGCTCCCAACCAACACTTTGAACTTCTACATAATTCCCTTCTTCGTCGAGGGCATATTTTAAGGTTTTGAATTTACCTTCAAACAAGCCTCCATCGTCTTGTGGAACTTCGTTTTCTTTCATGCTAACTAGTAGGTAATTGCAATGCCTATAGAAAGTGGCTGAGAATTAGGTTGTCCTTTAGAAACTTTGGTTTCATTAAACATTCCTTGCAAGGAATAAAAGCCATAGATGTTAAACATTCCATAACCAATTCGGGCAGTTAAGCCATAACGCCAAGGAGAAATATTATCGATGTTATACGTTTTAACCTTGATTTTATCGTCGATAGCCGTTGATAAATCGTCGCCTTTGTATTTGGTATGACTTTGAACCAGGTAACCGGCTTTGAAACCCAAAGCAATTTTAAAGCTTTGATTTTTAGTATTTGGGCGGGTACGAAAGCGAACTTCGAACGGAACCTCGATGTAATTTAGAGAAAATTTATTTCTGGAAATACTAACGGTATCGGGAAGTTTGAAAAAGAAATTGCTTCCAACAGCATCGGTACCAATGGCCGAACGAGAATGGATGTTGAAAGAAGAAAATCCGGCACCAATGGCCAAGCTGAAAGGAGAGCGACCCAAGGGGCGATCCCAAAATGCAGCAGCAGTTACACCACCTGAACGAAAAGGAGAAACCTTAATTCCGGCTCCTGAATTGACAAGGAAATTGAAATCATAGGCTATAAAAACCCGCTCCTTTGCCGAAGGTTTCGGTTTCTTTTTGGGAGCTACAGTTGAATCAGGAGTAGCGATAGTAAAAAGGGAATACGTAATTCCTAAAGTTAAAAGAAGAATTTTTTTCATAGATAAAAAGTTAGCAAATGTAAAATTTTTGGTGGGCCATTGGCAGGAATCGTGCCAAATATTCTAAATGAGAGGTTTCAACCATCCTTTTTATTTTTACCTTAGAATTTGTAAACGGTAGGCATCCAGTTTTATCAAAATGAACAAAAGAATGGTAAATGACCATAGTGAAGAACCTCCATAACTGAAAAATGGCAAGGGAATACCAATTACAGGAAGCAATCCAATAGTCATTCCGATATTAATTGAAAAATGGAACAGCAAAATGGAAGCTACACCATAACCATAAATTCGGGTAAACGGCGAACGCTGTCGTTCGGCTACAAACACCACTCGGAGAAACAGTACCAGGAAAAGTATAATTACCACAATACTTCCCAAAAAGCCCCACTCTTCGCCTACGGTACAAAATATGAAATCGGTACTTTGCTCGGGCACAAAATCATATTTGGTTTGAGTACCCTGCAAAAATCCCTTTCCTATCAGTCCACCCGAACCAATAGCAATTTTGCTCTGATTAACATTGTAACCTGCTCCTTTATTATCGGTTCTTTTGCCCAATAAAATCTCAATACGTTCTTTTTGGTGGGGTTGTAATTTATCAAAAGCCACATTTACACTCATCACCATCGCAGCCATAATCAAGGCAAACGCCCCAACAACCAACATATTTTGCCAATTTTTAGGAATTAGAATTAGCAATAAGCCAACAATAATTCCTATACCTATTAAGATATATTCCTTTGGAAATAATAAACTTAATATGGCCAAAACTCCGGCCCCTGCACCAAATAAAAGGATGTTTCCGGATAATCCTTCCCGGTACAAAACAAAAATAAAGGCAGTAAAAACCAAAGCCGAACCGGTGTCGTTTTGTAATAATATTAAGATAAATGGAGTAAAAATGATGAGACCGGCTTTTAATTTGGTCTCAAAGTCTTCCATTTTAATGTTCAACTGACTTAAATACTTAGCCAAGGCTAAATTGGCTGCAAACTTGGCAAACTCGGCAGCCTGAATTTGAAATCCTCCAATTTCAATCCAGGCTTTTTGGCCATTAATATCTCTGGCCAAACCTATGGTGGCCAATAACAACACCATCACTACAATGTATATGGGCCAACTAAATGCTGCATAAAACTTTCCATCAATAACCATTACCATCAGGGCAAGGAAAAAAGAGGAAACTATCCAGATCATTTGCTTACCATAATTCTGACTTATGTCAAAAATATTGCGGTGTTCTTCATTGAAAACTGCTGCATAAATATTCATCCAGCCCAACAAAACCAGAACCACATAAAGTCCCACCAACCAAGGGTCAATTCCTTCTAAGATATGCCGTTGCTTTCTCATAGTTCCCTTTGTTTTGCTTGTTTACGCTGTCTTTTCATCGGAGCCGGCCCCGAATTCTTTTTGGGCTTTTTAGGCTGTTCCTTTTCTATTACCGGATGGTCTTGCTTCTCCGCTTCTTTCAAGGCTCTGCTTAGCTTAAGTGCATTTTTACGTTGCTCCCGTTTCTTTTCTTCCTCCAGCAATTGTTTCTTAATCTGGTCTTCCCTTTCCTTACGCTTGATTGAATCTTGTAAACGTTCTATTTTCTTCTGCTTGATGCTGTCAGCTTGGAACACCGTCATTCGGTATTTCAATGAATCCGGAAGTAGGTTTGCTTTCAATAAAAACTCCTCTGCTTCCGGACGAGTGATACTGTCCTTCAAGTACTTTTCCATCATCAACGAAGCAATGGGAGCGGCATAGGTAGCTCCAAAACCTGAATTCTCCACCATAACGGCAATGGCAATTTTGGGATCGTCCTTTGGCGCAAAACCAACAAATAAACTATGGTCTTTCCCGTGTGGATTTTGAGCAGTACCCGTTTTACCGCACATAATGATACCCGGAATTTTTGAACGGGCTGCAGTTCCGGCTTCCACCACCATTTGCATGCCTTCAATCACTTCTCTGAAATAGGCTGTGTCAATATTGGTTTGGTTGCGATTGGTAAATTTCGTAAAAGGTTTACCATCAATGGCTTTCACAATGTGAGGCGAAACATAGTATCCTTTATTAGCTACAATGGCAGTCATATTAGCCATTTGCAAAGGTGTTGCTCCCAATTCGCCTTGTCCGATAGATAAACTGATAACGGTTAAAGATTTCCAACGGTTTTTGCCATGGTACTTGTCGTAATAGTCGCCTGTTGGAACTATCCCCTTTAATTCATTCGGCAAATCGGTATTAAATTTCTTCCCAAATCCAAAACTCAACACATGGTTACGCCACATATCATAACCTTCCCGGGTGGTTTTGCGGCTATCAATTATGGACCTAAAAACCTGACAATAATACGCATTGCAACTGTACTGGATACTTTGCCTTAAATTCAACGGACTGGAATGGGGGTGACAACCAATGTGCAAAGAGCCGTAGCTAATCCCTTTAGAACAACTGTAACTGGTGCTTGGAAAAGTTACCTTCTCCTGCTGTCCAATTAAGGCATTGGCAATTTTAAAGGTTGAACCGGGCGGATACATCGCCATCAAAGCCCTGTTAAAAAGGGGTTTTAACGGGTTTAAGGCTAAACTTCGGTAGTTTTTACTTCTTACCCTACCCACCAGTTTATTGGGGTCGTAAGCCGGAGAAGAAACAATGGCCAAAATTTCCCCGGTTTTAGGTTCAATAGCCACCACACTCCCAATTTTATTCTGCATCAACTTTTCACCGTACTTCTGCAATTCCAAATCCAAGGTGGAAGTTAACCTGGCACCAGCTCTTCCAATCGTGTCAAACTGACCTCCCATGTAGCTTCCTTTCTCCCTCCCGTGCACGTCTACCATCACCACCCTCACCCCCTTTTGCCCACGTAAATACTCTTCATAACTTTTCTCCATCCCACTCATCCCAATGTAATCGCCTTGTTTGTAGTATGGATTTTCCTTCACCATTTTCTCATTTACCTCACCTACATAACCCAAAATATGGGCGGCTGCCCGGTCCTTGTATTTTCGAAGGGTACGGGTCTGACAATAAAATCCGGAGAATTTATACAACTTCTCTTGCAAAACAGCATACGTTTCTTTATCAATTTGTGCTTCGAAAATGCTGGGCTTGTACTTGGAATAGGCCTTTACTTTTACCATTCGCTCCAAAAACTCGTCCTTGGAAATGTCCAAAATATTGCACAAATCCAAGGTGTCGATTCCTTTCACCTGCCTGGGAACAACCATTAAATCATAAGCCGCTTCGTTGGTTACCATTTGCCTTCCTTTTCGATCGTAAATTATCCCCCGTGCCGGAAATTCCGTAACATAACGCAACACATTGTTGTTGGCACTCAGCTTATAACTGTCATCAATAACCTGGATATAAAACAAACGGGCAATGTAAACCAACCCCACCAACAAACAAATGCTGATGAACACGTATTGTCGTTCAAAACTACGCTGATCCAGAAACTAAAATTTTTACGAAATTCATAAAGCAAGGCCTCCAAAGGAAAGGAATAGTAAAAACTTTTGAACCTTGAATTTTTAATAGCTTTTCCAAAGGTTCAAAAACTCTAAAAAATGACCTCTACTTCTTTCCTGATCCCGACCCTTTTCAAAAAAAAAGCCCGAAAAAGGATTTACCTTCTTCGGGCTAATTCAATCGGAAAAAAACTACTTGATTTTGATAGTAGTTTTACGTTCTTCTTCGTAATTCATCAGGTTAGGATTCAACAAAATTGCATCCTTCATTTCCTGCAACAAAGTAATATCTTCCAAACTTGGTTTACGAATCGATTTAAATTTAGCCGGATATCCGCTTACATTTACTTCAATAATTTTTTTGCCGTAAATAATCTCATACACCGGATGAATAATAACATCGGCTCCCGACGATTTCATGGCATCATTTAAAGCGGCCTCTTTCACCACTTTTTCGCTAGCCTTCATTCGCGCCGACCCGGTAGCTTTTTTTGTTAAATCAACCTCTAAATCAGCTAACATTGGCCATTGCGAAATTGCAGTTTGACTAACGTGTTGGTGATATGCCGTTAGCACTTTAACCTTGGAGCAAGAGCTAATAGCGAATAGGGAAATCCCACATACAATTAGTAAATATCTAGTTTTCATTGTTAATTATTATGCAGCAAATGTATTGTTTCTCTCTATAATAACTAGTGAAAACCATCAAATAATTATACTTATTTTATTTAGGCGGGCCCCTTTTCGCCTACAAAATTTACTGCAACTTTCAAGCTGTCTGCCAGGCGAAAAGGTCACGCTATCGCCCATAATCCTCGCCAACCTCCGCTAAACGCTGCGGTTGGCTGTGGGTTATTTGGCTCTATCGTTGCCCGGACTAAACCCCAACCAATTGCAACTTTACCCTACTATTTTTAGCCGGGCAAACTTTAGCAAAATTTGTTTCTGCCCTGAACTGGGGAAAAAGATGGTTGCTTTTCTGCTATCTCCACTTCCTTCCAATTGCATCACCTTGCCTTGTCCAAACTTTTCATGAATTACCTCTACCCCGGGCTGTATAGCTTGGTTGTCCTGAGAATAATTAACCGAACTGGGCACTGAAGGTTCCAAGCGTTTTAATCCGCTTGGAATAGGTGGTGGAGTATAAGCCGGACGTTCAGGCTTTTTGGATAGATTACCGGTCCAGAAATTGCTTTTGGGTTGAAATGAAACCGGAGAATCTGCCAGTCCTCGATTAGGGGCCTGCCTGGGCATATCCAGGTATTCAGGCTCAATTTCTTCAATAAACCGGCTAGGCTCGCTACCGGTTAAACTTCCATATTTATACCGGGTTGTAGCATAGCTCAAAAACGCCTGTTTTTCTGCACGGGTTAAGGCCACATAAAACAAGCGTCTCTCTTCTTCCAATTCGGCTCTCGAGTTTAACGAAAGCTGAGAAGGAAACAAATTCTCTTCCATTCCAACAATAAATACATACGGAAACTCTAAGCCTTTAGCCGCATGAATGGTCATTAAACTCACTTTGTCGGCCTCTTTCTCTTCATCTTCCTCGTCGGCATCGGTTAACAAGGCAATATCGGCCATAAACGACTCTAAACTATTGGCTACGGTAATTTCGTTGGAATCCAAGGGTAATTCGATGGATTTTTCGGTAAACTCCTTCATACCGTTTAACAATTCCTGGATATTGTCGTAACGGCTAACACCTTCTGGGGTTTTATCCATATACAACTCCCGCAACAAGCCACAACTGGTAGCAATATGACTGCCTAATTCATAAGCATTTCGGTCTCCGGCCATGGCCTGAAAACTCTTGATCATGGTAATAAAATCGCCAACTTTTCCGGTAGATGCACCAATATCAATCTGACGACCTGCAATGTATTCACCAATTTGCCAAAGGGTCATATCATTGTCTTTAGCTAAAACAACCATTTTTTCAATGCTTGTTTTACCAATTCCCCGAACCGGATAGTTGATTACCCGCTTCAATGCTTCTTCGTCGTGGGGATTAATCACCAACCTGAAATAGGCCAATAAATCCTTAATCTCGCGGCGTTTATAGAATGACAATCCTCCGAAAATACGGTAAGGAATATTTAATTTCCTTAAAGCCTCCTCCATTGCCCTGGATTGGGCATTGGTACGGTATAAAATGGCAAAATCGCCGTTCCGCGCCTGTTGTACATTTTTTACTTCAAAAACCTGATTAGCAACCAAAACCCCTTCTTCATTGTCGGTCATGGCTCGCATTACCCTAATTCGATTTCCTTGCAAGTTATCCGTCCAAACATTCTTCTTAAGCTGATCCCGGTTTTTTGAAATTACACTGTTAGCTGCTTTTACAATGGTTTGGGTGCTGCGGTAGTTTTGTTCCAACTTAAACACTTTCAAATCCGGATAATCCTTTTCGAAGTTGAGAATGTTCTGAATGTTGGCACCACGAAAAGCATAAATACTTTGGGCATCATCACCTACCACACAAATGTTCTCATACATGGAAGCCAATTTCTTCACAATAACATATTGAGAAAAGTTGGTATCCTGATACTCATCCACCATGATGTATTTGAACTTATGCTGGTACCTGTTTAACACCTCCGGAAAATCTCTTAGCAATAAATTGGTATTGAACAATAAATCGTCGAAATCCATCGCCGCAGCTTTGAAACAACGTTTACTATACTCCAGATAAATTTCCCCGATTTTGGGCTTGGCACTCATTCGGTCTTCCGCCATTACTTCATCGTTAGCCAAATAAGCCATTGGAGAAATTAGGTTGTTCTTAGCACCACTAATTCGGTTTAACACCAAGGATGTTTTATAGGTTTTATCATCCAATCCAAATTCTTTAATAATGGTTGATAACAAGCTTTTGGTATCATCCGTATCATAAATGGTAAAATTGGAGGGGTAACCCAATCGATGTGCTTCTAACCTTAGAATTTTGGCAAAGATGGAGTGAAAAGTGCCCATCCAGAGATTTTTTGCCTCCGGTCCAACCATGTCTTCAATCCGCTTTTTCATTTCACGGGCAGCCTTGTTGGTAAAGGTCAAGGCCAAAATATTAAAGGAATCTACACCTTGGGCCAACAAATGGGCAATGCGAAAAGTAAGTACGCGGGTTTTCCCTGAACCGGCACCGGCAATAATCATAACCGGACCATCGGTTTGTAGCACCGCTGAACGCTGACTGGGGTTCAATCCATCCAAATAATCCATATCTGCAAAGGTAAATTTTGGATTTCCTAAAATTCAACTTCTTTAAAAAATATATCCACCATTTCAATTCATCCAACAATTCAATACTTTAGACCCCATCTAATCAAATGAAAAAATTCCTTTCTATTTCTTTTCTGATGACCCTTGTTGTACTGCAATCCTGTAAAAAGGAAGCAGTTGAACAAACAACTACCTCCAAACTACTGCATGCCACCCGGGGCAACAATCCGGGAATGTACGATGCCCAGGGTCGTTTTATGGTGTTAAGAGGTGTTAACTACAATGTGCTTGGCGATTATTGGCAGGCCAATCCTGCTGTACCTACCACCAAATCCTATCAGGTTTCAGACCTGGAAATGATGGCATCCTATGGTTTTAACTGTGTTCGCCTGCTTTTTAGCTGGAGCAAACTGGAACCTCAACCCGGTGTTTACGACCAGGCTTACATTCAATCCATCCAAACCATTATCGAAGATGCCGCGAAACTGGATATGTATGTGATGCTGGATATGCACCAGGACGCTTGGGGAAAATACATTGCCACTCCCATCGATTCGGCCTGTGCATTTCCTAATAAAGGATGGGATGGAGCACCACAATGGGCTACTTTAACCGATGGGGCTTCTTATTGTACAGTGAATGGCTCCCGAGAATCGGCACCCGCAGTTTACCACGCCTTCCAAAACTTTTGGGACAATACCAACGGCATTCAAACCAACTGTATCAATGCCTGGAAACACCTGGTTCAGGCCACTTGCACCTACGAAAATGTTCTAGGTTATGATTTATTCAACGAGCCTAGTTTAGGATACAAAGACCCCGAGTCGGAGCAATTGGATAAGTTCACCAACTTTTATAGAGACCTTACCAATGCCATTCGTTCTGTGGAAGGCGCCAATCAGCATATCATTTTTATGGAGAATGCCATCCAATACAAAGGCAATGGCTATATCGGTTTACCCGACCCGGGTTTTACCAACGACCAAAACTTAGTTGCAGCCCCTCACCATTATTTCGAATCGATCGGGAATCTTCCCTTTACCATTGAACAAGGATACGCTATGCTGCAAACCGTTGTACAAGACTTCCAAACTACGCTGTTCATAGGTGAATGGGGCTATTTTGGTAACCCTTCAGACGATGCGTCAAAAGTTAAACGCTTTTGCGCAGTGGAAGATGCCAACTTTGGATCTTCCACCTGGTGGCAATGGGCACAGAGTCCGGGCGATCCCCACTCCATGAGCTATGATGGACTTTCATTTACCAACCCTTCCATGCACCTGATTGAATTAGATCAAACAGCAAGCTTTACCGGAAACAAAAATGATATTTTTCTAAAAATACTGGCCAGGCCACACCCAATTGCCATTGTAGGTAAGCCGGTTTCGTTGGATTCGGATTCTGATACCGGTTTAATGAACCTAAGTGCAGAAGCAAACAACGAAGGAATAACCACCTTGTGGATTCCGGGAGTTTACGGCAGTCCTAAAATTTCCGGTGAAAATGTATTGTCACATGAATTAAAAACCGTTCCGGGTGGATACATTGCCTCGGTTCAGGTAAAAGGAAATTATACCATTCACGTCAACTATTAAACCATGAACACACCAACTGCCGATTTATATGATGCACACTTCCCTAAGGTTCAGGCACTTGACTACCTGGGGTGGAAAGATTATGGAGCCAAAACACATTTTAAAGGAAAAGTGAAAACACTCAAATGCTTTGAAGACAATTCATTGGTTAGAAAAGTGTTGGAAGAAAACGGACAAGGAAAGGTTTTGGTTATTGACGGTGGCGGATCTGTTAAACATGCGTTGCTAGGTGATATGCTAGGAGAATTGGCAGTTAAAAATGGATGGGAAGGTGTTATCATTCATGGCATGGTAAGAGATTCGGCTGCCCTAAAAAAACTCAATCTAGGTATTAAAGCCTTGGGAACAGTTCCGGCCAAAACAGAAAAAAACAACCAAGGTTTAATTGATGTAACCCTACGCTTTGCATCCGTTAGTATGGAAAGTGGTGATTTTGTTTATGCCGATGAGGATGGCATCTTACTTTCTAAAACTGAACTAGAATAATTAAATACTTTCCCGGAAGGTTAAAGTGGAATGGAGGGGTTTCGCCGAAAAGTAAACTCCTCGAATAACCGGCTAAAACCCGGAATAGCAAATCCGCTCGACTTTCAACAAGGTTTGCTTCAACCGGGGATAGATCAAATTTATTATCCCAAAATTGTCAATAGAAATTTTAAACTACGTTTCGAGACAAGTGTTAGTAAGGCTTTCAAGTAATTTTTACCGAGAGAACATTATGTAATATCAATTTATATATTAGTTTTCTTATGTAAAATTGTTATAACATAATGTATCCTCGGCATATTCCTAAGTTTGAAAGAAAACCTAACTAACACTAGCTCGGGATTAACCCAAATCATCCCACATCCCATCGCGCTTGTCATTTGTTCACTTCGTTTCAAATGACAATTTTGGGTTTATTTCAGAATAAAGGATGGGGTTGCACCCCGGGCAACGATAGTTTGTCTAAAAAGCCCTCCTTTTTGTAACTTACTGATTGTTAATAACTTACCCGATAATAAATTCACAATACATTGATTTTCAGTATATTTATGCATGAAATTTATTCAACGTT
>JAIBAJ010000119.1 GCA_019695265.1 Bacteroidia bacterium
AGCGTCCATCTTTGACCCATTGCTTAGTTTTTCAGGGAACAGCAAGAGCGGGTGGACGTTTGCTGAGCCTAGTCCCGAAGAAATTTCGGGATGGTTACTTTTTGGGGCAATGCCAACTCACGAAGTGACCTCTTGGATACCTTTAAAAACAAACAATCTATCCAAAAAAAGTGACATAAATTAAATTCCTTTGAATATAAAAAAGCTAAACCTTTAACTAAACGTCATTTCCCTGACCAGAATTTCTACGTTTTATAGAGCTTATTCCTATTAAAATTATCTTTGGTCAAAAGAAGGCCAGCCATTAGTTAGCTGTTTTATTCTAGAAGTTTAACTTCTTTTGGAATTTGGGTTATTCCAGTCACCAATCGGCAATAGTCCCACCATGCTTCCTAAGAATTTAACTAACAGCATTTACTTGGGCAATTTCCAACCTGTATTTTTGGACTTTTATTCCAAAACATTGGCCTTAAAATACGGAAGAATATTCTTTTTTAATTAATTACTATTCAAACATTTAATAAAAACTAAAGCAAGTAAAGATTTAAACAATTCTATTCAATTCATGCCGTAGAGAAATGAATTACTTCCGAGGCTGAATTTGGGTTAATATCATGTTGAATATTTTTACATATTTGCACAAAGGCATACCATTGGTAAAGAAAAAACATCATTTTTATCTAACAAGTTCATACCTTGTACCATAGTTACAATCTAAATTAAGACTATTACAAATATGAAATCCCAATTGGATATACCATATTTTACCAGGTAAACAATGTATCCCAATCATTCCCAAACCCTGCATTTTAATGGCTATTTACAGAAAAACATATACTTACGAAATCCCCGACAAACGGGAGAATATTATCGTAACGGTGAAACTTTCGTCACAAGAAGGAGAACCTTTTGAGGCTGCTATACTGGACTTTGAAAACAACGACCAACGTTTTTCAGAAATACCGCCCAGCCTGGCTAATTTAAAACGCTTTGACTCCACTAATTCAACCCGAATTTTGTCACTTACCAATGTGACCATTCCTTCCGGAGAGGAATTGGAAATGACGGTTAAAATAAATGAAGTTGAACTTTCTCCTTCCATAAAGGGCAAAGCAGATGAAGATGGAATTACCCTACGAGCCACATTAAAATTCAAATAAGTATGAGGTATTTTCTATTGTTTGGTTTTGTTTTAATTACCAATCTGGCCGCCCTTTCTCAAACAGCACCGGATGTATTGGAAATTAGCGAGTTAAAAACACCTACTTCACCGGCGTTTACCTTGCTTGGAGTTTCGCCCAATGAAATAAGCAGACCTAAATCGATGAATGATTTGGAACTTGCCTTAACCAATGGGTTTAGCCCCAACGGGAATTTCAGTTTTCCAAAAGAATTTGCCATGGAAACCAATCCCTATTGGTTGTTTCGTAAACGTCCCTTGAGCGTAAAAGAATGGTACAATGCCAAATTCGGACAACAATTACTTACCAATTTATCCATTAGTTTGGCTACCGCACCTCGGTCCAATTTACTTCCCTCCAATTCAAACCAACAACTGGCCTTTGGTTTCCGAACTCAACTTCACCCCCTGTTTATGGCTGAAAACCGTCAACGAAAGAAGTTCATAGAGGCAAGGTCTGAATTTGCAAAAAAAGCATGGATTGCTAATCAGCTATTAAGTGCATTCGAGTATTGTTTAGGAAAATACACCATCGATAGTATTCCGTCCCAATTGACACAGATTCAAAAAAGAAAAATGGTTTTTGAATGGCTTCAAACCGGGGTTATTCAAATTTCACCTTTTCAAACGGAGGAATACAAAACCGAGCGAAGTTTGATTAAAAAATCCTTTAAAAAAATAAAACCGGATGTGGATTCCATTCACCAAGACCTAAACACAGATGAGGACATTTTGGCCTTAGGCGATAGCATTTATAAGCTTATCAGCATGGATTTAAAAACCGACCTTGATTGGAGAGGAATGGTAAGCAGAATGCGAGAAACCTATAGCGGAGAACATACTTTTTTAATAGAAATCGGAACAGCCTTTGGCATGTTGTTTAAAGATAGCCTATTTAATTCAGGAGGTGCTAGTCGTTTCGGAATTTGGATTTCGCCAACCTATCGAACACCAACCAGTTCAAATGGTGTGTTACAAGGAGAACTTATTGGAATGCTTCGTTATTTAGATGATTTTGTGCTACCGACCACACTTGAATACAATCGAAGTTTGGATTTAGGATTAAGAGCGGTTTTAAGAATTCAACGCTTTTCATTTTCAGGAGAAGCTTTGTACCGAAAAAATTGGCAATTACAAAAAGGAACCCAACTCATTGTGGATGGAGTTACCTATTATTCAGCACCCAACCAGAACCAATTGCTCGATTGGAAGGCAAGTTTCAATTTAGAATACCGGGTTACCAATACCATTTCAGTTACCTACACCTTTGGAAGGGATTTTGACACCAGCATTCTTGCTGCAGGAGGAAGATTGATGAACCTATTGGGACTAAACTTGGGTTTATTTCCGGCCTTGGTAAAAAAATAAATACGCAAAAACCTACCTTTATTTACAGCCCCGGAAAGGCTAGGATGTTTGGAGTTTCGGTTCTCTGCGTGAGGGATAGAAGCGGAAAGCCCACAGCCCCGAACACTTTCGGGGCGAGGACTTGAAGCGGATAGCCCGACCTTTTTGCCTTGCACTCCTGCGGGTTAGAGTCACTGTTGTTTGAAAGGCAAAAAGGGCACGCCCTAATTCAAAAAAACAAACAGATTATTCCAACAATAAGACTACAAAGGCTCTTGTTGACTAAGACAATGGAAACTTCCAAGGCCCCAAATAATATCGGTAGAATCGATTCCAACTACCTGACGATCAGTGAAAAGCCCTTCTAAAATACCCAGTGCTTTGTCGTCGTTGTAGCGATCGCGGAAGGTTGGCACCACCACGTATTTATTGGAGATATAAAAGTTTGCGTAAGAAGCAGGAAGGCGCTGATCTTCATAAACCACCGGATTTGGCATAGGCAATTCAACAATGTTCAATTGCTGACCATTTTCAAGTCTTAACTTGGATAATTCCCGGAGATTTTCCTGCAAAATGGCGTAATTTTCATCGTTTTTATTCTCCTCCACCACGGTAACGACGGTATTGGAATTGACAAAACGAACCAAATCGTCGATATGTCCATCGGTATCGTCGCCTACAATGCCATCGCCCAGCCAAAGAATGTGGTTAATTCCGTAGAATTCAGACAAATAGCGTTCAATTTCGGACTGAGTGAGGTTAGGATTTCTATTTGGATTTAACAAACAGGCCCGGGTAGTGAGAAGCGTACCTTTCCCATTAAACTCCACCGAACCACCTTCCATGACAATACCCGGAAGAAACAATGGCAGGTTAAATGCTTTCGCGATTTTGGTTGGGATAACATCGTCTAAATCGTAGGGAGGATATTTATCGCCCCAGGCATTGTAACCCCAATCTACGATGGCTTTTTTGCCTTCTTTTCGGTTTACAACGAAAGCAGGACCATGATCGCGGCACCAGGCATCGTTGGTAGGAAAATGGAAAAAATCAATTTGTCCAAGGTTCACTTGTCCCTTTTTAAGCCATTCGGTAACCTGCACTTGCATGTGGCTATCGGCTACATTGATACAAACCCTTTCCCCTTCAGAGACCAATTTAATAAACTGAGTATAATTGGGATAGATGCTTTGAATTTTGCCAGGCCAGGAGGCTTCTTTATGCGGCCAGCTCAGCCAGGTAGCGCGGTGAGGTTCCCATTCGGCAGGAAAAGTAAACCCTAATTCTTTTGGTGTCAATGGAATAGGTTTGAACGGTTAATCAATAAAACGTTTGGTAATATCAGAATAGGAATCGATTCTGCGATCGCGAAGAAAAGGCCAATGAGTTCGGTAATATTCAGACTTTTCCATATCTATTTCAATCACTTTAATTTCTTCTTCCAGATGAGGTGCTTGGTATAAAACACGTCCCATTGGATTGGCCACAAAGCTGCCACCCCAAAATTGCATATCTCCTTCCCTACCCGTACGATTAACGGATATTACATGAATTCCATTAGCAACGGCATGCCCACGTTGGATGGTTTGCCAGGCAAAATATTGTTCAGAATTGGTTTCTTCGTTTTGAGTGGTTGCCCAACCGATGGCAGTTGGATAAACCAACATGTCGGCCCCCATCAGGCTGGTTAAACGGGCAGCTTCCGGATACCATTGATCCCAGCAAATCAACACCCCAATTCGACCAAATTTGGTATCGAACACTTTATATCCTAAGTCACCCGGGGTGAAGTAAAATTTCTCGTAATAACCCGGGTCATCCGGAATATGCATTTTACGGTATTTTCCGAGGTAAGAACCATCGGCATCGAGCACTGCTGTTGTATTGTGATATAAACCTTGAGCTCTTTTTTCGAACAAAGAAGCAACAATTACCACTCCCAATTCTTTCGCCAAAGGAGCCAAAGCCTCGGTTGTAGGTCCGGGGATAGCCTCGCCTAATTCAAAATTCTTGTAATCTTCCACATCGCAGAAATACAAGGATTTAAATAACTCTTGCAACACAATTACCTGAGCTCCCATACCGGCAGCTTTTCGAATAGCATCCTGGTGTTTAGACAGATTTTCGGCGACATTGGAGGAACAGCTTAACTGCACCAAACCAACTTTTACATTTTTGGACATGGATAAAAAATAGGGCGCAAATTTAGCCGTTTGACCATTGCAAAAGACTTGAAAAACGCATGTTTTAAAAATTTGTTTAAGAGTACAAATTCTTAAGCTTTTCCACCAAAACTCTGGCCATTTTCAGGTTACTTTCATGAGTCCAACCTCCTATGTGCGGACTCAAAACCACCTGGTCTGAAGAAAGGAGATAGTCCCAGGCCAGTTTATCCTCACCAGTCAGGTTTTGTCCGAAATATTCAAACGAAAGACTTTCGTATTCAACTACATCCAGGCAGGCACCCAACACCTTACCTTGCTTCATAGCATGTACCAAATCGGTGGTTTTCAAACATTTCCCTCGAGCGGTATTCACCAACCAAATAGGTTTACGAAAGGAATTAAAAAAGGTGGAATTGGCAAAAAATGTGGTTTCCGGTGTAAGAGGCAAATGAAGAGAAACAATATCGGCCTGATCATAAACAGCGTCTATATCCACTTGCTTGTACCCTTCCGGAGATTGAACCAGTTTGTATTTATCGTAAATCAGGACCTTACATCCAAAGCCCAGCAAGCGTTGAGCCAGTGCAGAACCCATATTTCCATAGCCAATAATGGCCAGGGTTTTCCCTTCCAACTCCAAACCACGGTTCCCTTCTCTAATCCAAAGTCCTTGTCGCACTTCCCGATTGGCACGGTATAAATTATTAAATAAGCCCAGCAACATGGCCAAAACCTGCTCGGCGACAGCTGTTTTATTTCCTTCAGGAGCATGCAAACACCGGATACCAAGTGCTTCGGCAGCTTGCACATC
Organism: Bacteroidia bacterium; assembly: GCA_019695265.1. NCBI lineage: Bacteria > Pseudomonadati > Bacteroidota > Bacteroidia > Bacteroidia bacterium. Next base: position 5,504 of record JAIBAJ010000119.1, read on the forward strand.
AATGTTTTCCATACCGGCACCAACCCGAGCAATAAATCGAAGTTGAGTGGCCTTTTCCAAAAGTGGTTTATCGAGTTTAAATCGACTACGAATTACAATCCCTTGGTACTCCGCGAGCCGGTTAATCACTTCTTCCTTGGAGGAATCGTAATCTTCTTCCACCCTAAATCCTAACTCTTCAATACCTTGTTTAAGAAGAGGATGGACGGTATCGAGAAATAAAACCGGTAAAGAAGGATTGGGATTCATGTTTTGGAACAAAGTGCGAAGGTAAGCAAGGAATGAAACGGGGAGATTAGCTTACCAGTGAACTAATTTGTTTTAAAATTTTGGAGCGCTGGGTTTCATCCAGGAATCGCATACGACCTATGCGGGTTGAACGTTTGAATTTGAAGCCGCAAAACTCCAAAATAGCTCTTCGAATGGTATTAAGGTCACTGTTTCGATACATCAGCCAAATCCATAAGGTTGGAGCATCGCAGGTAGTTATTACTTCTGCACTTCTACCTTTCATTAGTTTATCCCAAAGAGGGGAATCCTTTTTATATTTAAAGGCAAAACCGGAGAGCAAAACCCGGTCGAAAAAACCTTTCAGCAAACCCGGAAACGAACCCCACCAGATGGGATAAACAATAACCCAGTGATCGCACCAGCTTAGGTTTTCCTGAGCTTGTTTCAAGTCAGGCTCCAACTCCTGTTTGGTTTTAAATCCTTCCCAAAGTACCGGGTCAAATTTTAAGTCTCCAAGCTTTTGCATTCGAACTTCATTTCCTTTGTTTTTGGCAGCTATTGCATATGTTTCAGCAATTTGGGCATTAAAACTGCCTGAATCAGGGTGTCCTAACAACAAGTAAATTTTCATGGCCCAAACGTATTCAAACTTTGGAAAGTGAAAAATGAAGTTTGTCAGTTCCCGATCTTTTCCGCGATACTAATTTTATTAAACCCATGCATACCTGCATATGAATGACTTTATTAAAACCAAAGCAAGTAAGCAATTCGGGCAACTTCAGTTTGAATTTAGCAAAAAGCAATTGCTTAGAACTGCTTTTTTAAACAAATTTTGATATTCCATTACCGATTACTCTGATTACTATTGCCTGGTAAAACAACAGCATGTCAGGAATACGAATTTTCACCTTATTAACCTTGTTGGGAAGTAGTTTAGTTGGTAGTTCTCAACTGGTACAACCCAAGGAAGACAAGGAATTAGCCAGCAATCAGATTATCAACTTAAAGGAAGGGGCATTATTAATCCGGTTAAAGAAAAACAGTTTAAAGGTGGAGGCTTTACGCAAATATGGACGAGAGCAGGAAGCCAAGGAAGAAGAGAGGAGAATGGAGCTAGAAAATGCTTCGACCATCCGAGCCATTAAAACGAGTTATACTTTTTCCAGGTATTACTTTTTTTATTCGGAGAACTCTGATCTACTTCGTGCAAGAAAATGGGATGGAATTGTTTTGGACAGCACCTTAATGCCGGTTAATTTACCCAAGAATCTATTTTATTTGGTTGGGGAATTTGGCGAAACCCGGGAAATGAATATTGATGCCTTTGTTGTTTTAGACAGCCAGTATATACAAATGGAAAAACCCTTTCCATTTATGGTGAAACGAATCAACAACCTGGTAGCCAATCGGAAGAAGGAAGATATCATTCGGATTTTGAATGACAAGTTTTTTGAATTTTACGAAAAGGGCAAGGAATATTTAGAGGAAAGAAAATTGAAGGCAAAAAAATAGGCGAATCGCAACAGATTCGCCTATTTCAATTAGGAAAGAAAGGCTTAGGCAGCTTTTAATTTGGAGATATTGCTTTGACCAAATTTCTCCATAGCGTATTCCAAGGTGATGGTGATTAGTTTTACATCTTTTTCGGAAGGTAATTCATACATGGCATCAAGCAAAATAGCTTCGCAAATACTGCGTAGTCCGCGTGCACCCAGTTTGTATTCAACGGCCTTATCTACCATAAAATCCAACACATCCGATTCAATTTTCAACTCAATATTATCAATTCGAAATAGCTCTTCGTATTGTTTAATAAGCGCGTTTTTAGGTTCGGTTAAAATCCTTCGCAAAGTTTGCTTATCGAGCGGATTTAAGAAAGTGACAACCGGCAAACGGCCAATCAATTCCGGAATTAATCCAAACGCCTTTAAATCTTGAGCATTGATATACTGAAGCATATTGGTACGATCCAATTCTTCGGTTTTCTTATCTGTTTTAAAACCTACGGCATGGGTATTTAATCGTTTACCAATTTTCTTCTCTATTCCGTCGAAGGCACCGCCACAAATGAACAGGATATTTTTGGTATTCACAGGAACCAATTTTTGTTCCGGGTGTTTTCTTCCTCCCTGTGGGGGAACATTTACAACACTTCCTTCGAGCAATTTCAATAAACCTTGTTGAACACCTTCGCCACTCACATCTCTAGTGATACTAGGATTATCGCTTTTTCTGGCGATTTTGTCAATTTCATCAATAAAAACTATTCCACGTTCGGCAGCAGTTACATCATAATCAGCCGATTGAAGCAATCTGGACAAAACGCTTTCCACGTCTTCTCCAACATAACCGGCTTCGGTGAGAACGGTAGCGTCGGCGATTGCGAAAGGTACGTGCAACATTTTGGCAATGGTGCGAGCTAACAAGGTTTTACCGGTACCTGTTTCACCTACCATAATGATGTTTGATTTTTCAATTTCAACGTCATCGTAGCGCTTCATCGGACGTTGTTGCAAACGTTTGTAATGGTTGTAAACAGCTACTGCCAAAACTTTCTTGGCTTCATCCTGTCCAATGACATATTGATCCAGGAACTTCTTCACTTCCACCGGCTTTTGCAACTGCATAGGTCCAAAAACATGTCCTTGACCTTTGGTATTTTGTGTAGAAAGTTCTTCTTTAATAATAAAGTGAGCTTGTTCGGCACATTGGTCACAAATATGAATTTGACCATTTGCACTGGCGATCAAAACTGCTGTATCATTTTTCTCTCTTTCGCAAAAGGAGCATTTAATTCTTCCGCTTTTATCTATTGCCATGTCGCAAAGGTATTAATAGTTCAGGTATTGCAGGGTGTGTTCATCGAAAGTTATGAGGCTTACTATGTTATCTATCGTTATTCTTCAGAAATTTTAATAGTAAAATCCCTTAAAAGCCTAAAAACATCCTCATAATCTGTTAGAGGCAAGGTTTCAGGTTTATCCATAACATCGTGGTATGCTGCAATTCCACCCATAGTATACATAAATAATGCAGGTACTCCCATTTCAGAAAAATAATAATGGTCGCTGTTGGCGGCTTTTCCTCTCTTTTTCACTTGAGTAACATAACTTTTCTCGGCATTAATTTTTTCCAGAATTCCGAATAAACGTGGGAACTCGGTTGCATTAACAACGGTAACTCCATCTTCACCGGTACCCAATAAATCCAGGTTTACCAGACACCGAATGGCCTTTAGGTTAAAAACCGGGTTTTGCACAAAAAATTCAGATCCCTTCAATCCGGCTTCTTCCCCTGCAAAAGCGATAAAAGCCACATTGCATTTAGGTTTATTCTCCGAAAAATACCTGGCTAATTGCAACATCATAGATACGCCGCTTGCATTATCATTCGCACCTCTGAAAATAGCCTCCTTTCCCATTTTCCCTAAATGATCGTAATGGGCCGTAATTACCAGGAAACTCGATTTATCTTCTGTTCCAGGAATAAACCCCAACACATTTTGAGTACGGTGTTTTTTTATCCACTTGCTTTGAATGGAATACCTCACTTTAATCGGGGCCTCTTTCACTACCGAATCCGCTACATCAATTTGTATTCCAGGTAGTGCGGTTTCAGAAACTGACCAGGTTAGTTTTGATTTTACCCAAATAACCAAAGGGAACAAGGCAAAAGCCACTTTAGAAACCCTTTCATTGAATTTTTTATCTGTTGAAACCGGGAATTTAGAATACGCGGCAAAATCATACAAACGTTGAGGTTTTGACAACAGTGAATCCCAACCGAGAGAATCGACTGAAAGCACCGATAAACTTCCCGATTTGCCGGTACTAGCCGGATCAACAATAAAATGTTTGCCGGGTTCCAGGCGTTTCCCATCGAAGTACAGTTCCATTTCACCGGGGAAGGTATTGACCGGAAAGGAAAAGTCTTGGAAATAATTGTAATCAAAAGCTTGCACATGCCATTTTTCCAATTCCTTTTTGAGGTAATCGGCGGCCGTGGCATCGCCATCGTTCACATATCCCCTACCCGACATTTCCTCGCTGCCTAATCGGTCTATCACTTCGCGGGCATAACCTAAATCCTGGGCTTGGAGAATGTAACAAAGGTTTAAGAATAGTAGAAAAATCAGGTGTTTCAGCATGCTATTGGGGGCATTTTCAACAAAATTAGGCGAAACAAATTACCCGGGAGCAGGGTTACAAAAAAATGCTTGAAATTTTATTTAGTAAATCCAAACTTAATTATAATTTTGCAGCCCGTTTCGAGGGCCTATAGCTCAGTCGGTTAGAGCACCTGACTCATAATCAGGTGGTCCCTGGTTCGAACCCAGGTGGGCCCACCTACTTAGACAAGGGTTTCAGAGTTTTGACTTTGAGGCCCTTTTTTTATTCCGTCACAATTCCTACACCAACAAGCTTTTTTTATTCAAATCGATTTCCTTTTAACTAGTGGTTCCAGTACAATGGAAAAGAAGTAATTTTGTTTACCCATTCCCGAAAAATCTATAAATCCCAACGAATAATCCTTACAGTACTCAACATAACCCTCTTGTTCCACTTAAATCAAAAAAACTAACCTTCAACCATGTGT
>JAIBAJ010000120.1 GCA_019695265.1 Bacteroidia bacterium
GTTTATAGCCCCAATATGTAGAAGGCTGCCCATTAATTTCAAGGTAAACCGAAACAGTATCTGTTAAACTGTCCTGAAAAAAGTTGCCAATTGTTATATAGGCTTCGCCACCCTCAGCCTCAATTGTGTCCGAAACAAGCATCCACTCGGTTTTGGATGTTAAAGGAATACCAGAACCATTTACCAATTGTGGTATAGTATCAATCAGGAATATATTTTTGCTTATAGCATCTCTAGACAGAAATGCACCCCAATTATTAGTTGCAAGATTACAAAGATCATCCCTTAAACTACAGTAAAACCCAACTAAGTATTTTCTCCTTTGCACCAATGTATCACTTAGTTTTATTTGAAGATATTCTCTAGCATTTGAAACTAGGTAACTAAATGTAAAAACCCCTGCATAAGCAACACCACTGTGTGCTTGTTGGTATCCTATTGTGGAATGAGGCACACATAAATTAAAAACATTAGTATTTTGGCAATTACAAGAGTTATAGTAATCCGGAGTGGCTTGGCTAGCTGGATTAGGATTCACCCAGCCTGTTGCATTCTCTAATTGTCCTTCAGTCGTTGGGCAATCAGAATACTCTTCAAAACTTGGATTAGGAACCAGATTTTGAGCTCTTGGTTGGGAAACCCCAACCAAGAACCCCAAAAACACAAGTCCTATCTTGAAACAACTATTTTCCATTGTTTGCTAATGTTTTGTCCAACATACTTGAATAAATAAATACCTGTGGGTAGATCTTTTATCCTGAATTCAGATTTACCTGCCCATGTTTTAGTTTGGCTATAAATCTGCCGCCCTGTAATATCATACCCTGCCAAGGTTCCAATATTTTCTGAACTTACATCAAAGTTTAAAACTCCATCGCTTGGGTTTGGATACAATCCAATGGTTAAGTTGTTTTTATTTAACCCTCCTTGATTTGGGTCTTTCTTACGTAACTCAGGTTCAACCGGAATTTCGCAAGGGTTCAATCGGATCACAAAAGTGGTATCGTAAAGCGAGAGTATGGCTCTGGCGGTGTGTACGCTGCTTCCGTATTCATAAGGGCAGAGGACGGCCAATGTTTCCAGTTCTGCTGTTTCGGTGCTGTCGGGGTTGCGGTCTTCAGCATGCAGCGTAAGGGCAGCTAGTAAGGCTGTTTTCATGCTTTGTGCAGCAGGGCGGGTTGGGCTTAGCGAAACTAACTCAGCTATTTCATCATCGAGATCGCTTCCCTTTTCGTTCCACATAGTGCTTACTGCTTTTTCCGATTTATACAACAGCCCGATATCGGTGGTATCATTTCGCTCCACAAAAGCGGTGAGTGTGGTGTCGGACATGTAATATTCCGTTGTGTCCGCTTTTAACAATTTATAGACTTCGAAATGATTTTCCCAGCGAGCGGTGCTGTCGAAAGCATTGCTGAGGCTATTGGTATCGTTGATTACAGGAATAATCATATACCCAATATTATCGCAATACTCCTCAATATCATCATACAACTCGGGGCTGACACATACATAACCTTCAGCTAAGGCAGAAGAGGCATTTACTGGTTGATTCATTGCAGATATTGCAGGAAAGGAATATAAATTATTCGTCGGTTGATATTCCGCTGCTGCCGTTGTCGGCACATAAAATGTGGTGAGATTCCCTTGTGTTCCTTGTCCCCAAGTCTCGCTGTGCGGAGTGCCATTGCTAGGCCAGTTCACCCATTGGTTCCATCCGAATAAACCCCAGTTAACAGGGCCCAGCACTCCGTAGTTAAGAAAAAGTCCGCTGCGTTGGATGTTTTCCATTTTGTTCCAACCTAGCCAAGTGAGTGGCTGCACGTCGCCACTAAAAAACAGCCCGTTGCCGAGGTTTTTGGTTTCGTTGTTGTATATCCAGTTGGCAAAGCCAAGGTCCTGTCTTATGCCGTTTGGTATCCAGTTGTAGCAATAATTGGAGGCATAGCCGGCGTTTACCTCAGCCACACAGCCCACATAATTGCAACTGGTGAGTACGGTGCTGCTATTGTCTATGGCAATACCATCGCAACTGTGGCTGTAGGAGCTGCCATCTACCAACTCCATGAAAATATCGTTATCAAAAATAGTATTGTCGCTTGTGGCTCCTGCAATTATATTTACATCGTGATCGGGCGCTAATGAATAGCTGCATAGGTTTTGCAGATTAAGGGTAGCACCACCCATATTCTCCACCCAAATACCGCGTGTAGCCCCTTCAATATAATTGCTGTCTATTAGGAATGCCGTATGTGAATTGGCAGAACTTGCAATATCTCGTAATGCAATACCTTGTCTATCAAGGTTATCTTGGTTTGCAAAGTATATCTCGTTTTTACTTATTCTTATCTTGGTTCCATTGTTTGAAGTTCCATAAATTCCCCAAGAAACAGATTTGTTAGGATTGGCATATATCTGATTCCTAATCACGTTTATGTTTGTTTTGTCGGAGTTTAACCCGAAACCTATGCCTGCTGTTTTGCAATCATAAAACTTGTTTTCTTCCACCACAATGGTACCACGTTGGTAGAATTGAGCTTTTACACCCACATCGCAATTGAAAAACTCGTTGTCGTTGGTTACATAAACTGCATCGGAAGCACCCTGACCTACAGCACACACTCCATTACCTGTGTAAATCAATTGACCACCTCCAATAGGTCCTGTTTGATTATAGCCTGCGTTCATATTGTGAAAATCGTTGTTTATCACTTCCAAATTGCTTACATTATTGGCATAAATGCCAAAGGTAGCATTAATAAACCAATTTTCATTGGAGGTATTACCTATAGTCTGGGCTGTGGTGTTCAAAATCTCTATATGTGCCTTGCTTTCTGTATTTTGGCGGGGCGGGAGCAGCAGAGCAGGAGTTGTATAAAGTAGCCCGCTACCGCATGAAAAGTAGCTTTGGCTTACATCGGCAATTTGAGAGCCGCAGTTCTCAATTTTCAATCCCACATAGTTTTTATTAAATATGGCTTGGTTAAGTGTAATTTGTCCGCCACCATAGGCCCAAATTGCAGCTTCTGCATCTTCGATAATAGAAGAGCCATCTATCACCACAGATGACGAATTATTTACTGTGAGTATAGATTGCCATAACTTTTCGCAGCCATGGATATGAGAGTGATCTGTAACAGTAAGGTTCTTTCCAACATATACGGCAATTATTGCTCCAGGTGCCATAATTACATCACAATTATCGAAAGTAAAATCATCATCAATATTTAATACACCATATACAATATATTGCTGATTGGATGCAATCGAACCTAATGAACTGGAAAGCGTTCCGCTTCGAAGCATAATGCGTGTTGTATCCCAACAGCAAGGATAAACCCATAAGGTATCTGTGGTATCACATCCTCCATAATAGTAAATATGAGCAATAATTGGCACAATAGTATCGGGTAAGGTACTCCATTCAATATTTATTAGATTGAAACCATTGCCTCCTGTAATTGTTGCAATTGGTGGTAAATACCAAGAAATCGAGGCGACTGTTGTGTCAGTGGGAAAAAAGTTTAAAATAAAGGTGGAAGCGGAGTCGCAAATTATGGTATCACCAGTCCAGGTAATCGAATCGGACTTTTCAATAACTAAAATCCTTACAGTATCGGCAAGAATTTCACATTCCCCTTGTTCAGTAAGACTTAAAATGTAAATTGTAGTTGTATCTGGACAAACTATGGGGTTTTGTATGTGTTCTTGTCCTATCAAACTGGAATCAAATGGAAGTGAAGTCCAAATAAATTCGGAAGAACTATAAGGAAAACAATCTGGGCCAATCGTATCGCAACTATTTTTGCAAATAGTATCATCCTCCCCCCGCGCTCGACCTCGTTTGCAACGAGGTCGGTTGAGAAATTGGTCTCTGACCGATATTATTATCATTCATGCTTGGATTTTTGTAATTTTTCCATTTCCATCATTAATAATCCACGGCACAGCTATATAGATATTCATGTGGCTACTTCACGATCATTTGTCTTACATCAATACAATGAATTACTATGAAAGGTAGAAAATATACCAATTTCTGATCAGCTAATCTATATTTATCGCCACTCAAAATTAAGTTTAGTTAATATTCAAATGTAGGAATAAAACAATTGCAAAAAATTGTTTTATTGGCTTTAAAAACGCCTTTCTCGACCGCCCTCGTTGCAAACGTGGGCAAGCGGTCGTTCCTCTTCTATTTCTAATTGGCGCATTTACCAATGTTATTCCCGGTATTTACCAATCTAAACATATAAAAAGCATTTGGACTATTTATAAATTAAAAGCGGCATTGGAGGTTCAGGTGGCAAACCTAAACTAGCTTGCCCTCTCGCTTCTTACTAAACCTTTGTTCGATGGCAAACTGCTTGGGTCTGCACCCCGGGCAACGATAGAGCCAGGTAGCCCACAGGAGCCCGACGGCGCTAGCCTAGGGTGACGAGGACTACAGGCGATAGCGTGACCCGAACGCCCATACAGGACCGCTGAACAATTGCAAAGCTTTAGTTGGGCGTGAAGGGGGCCCGCCAAAATAATTTGAACCTCCTAGGCTTTTCTCCTTCGTAATTTCAAACTCAATTGCCTACCTTCGTGGAATAGAACATGAGACGGGTTTTTATTGATTCGGCCTTGGAACAGGATTTTTTGAACCAAGGCTACGTATGCGTTGATTTCTTTTCTACGGAAGAACTTTATGCAGTGAAAACTTTGTTTAATAAACATAGCAACCAACTGGAAACTCCTTTCCACTCCAGCCATTTTTCGAAAGATAGGAGCTATAAAAAAGAGGTTCATGCCGGAATAGTTGACCAAGGAAGGAAAAAAATTGGACAACTGTTGATGGATTATAAACCCTTGTTTGCCAATTTTATGGTTAAAAAATCGGGTGCCGATACCGTGATGCCCCTACATGCCGATTGGACTTATGTGAAAGAACCCGACTTTTGCTCGGTAGCCTGTTGGATACCCTTGGTTGATACCGGACCTGAAAATGGTAGTCTTGGAGTTATTCCCGGATCGCATGCCTTACAAACCAACCTGAGAGGCCCCCGGATACCTAGCCCTTTTCACCATACCAATAGCTATTTGATTGAAACTTATGGGAAAATTCTTAGTCTGAAGGCCGGACAAGCTGTTATTTACGACCACCGATTGCTGCATTTTTCTCCACCTAATTTGTCCCCTACTATTCGTCCGGCGCTGAATATGGTTTTGGTACCCGCCGAAGCCCAACTTTTTCATTACTTATGTGAGGAAGGACAAACCACTGCGGTGTTGGAATATCCGGTAAAGGATGAATCGTTTTTTTTGGAATATGACCACTACGAAATTCCGGATCAGAACCAAGTTGTTAAACAGTTATACCAGGAAATTAATCCCTTTTCGAAAGCCTATTTGGATTCGGTACTTGGGGTAAAAAAAAGCAAATGGGCCAGCTTACTTGCCCGCCTGGGAATTGGCTGAGAATTGCTTAATTACGCGATACAAACCAAGCATTTCGACCATGGCTTTGGAAACAGTTTGAAATGAACCACCCTTGGACTTGCCCGATTCGCGGGGGAGATAAGGCGAAACTTGTTCAATAGGTTGAATCCCCATTCGCATGAGCTTGATGCAAATTTCACTCTCAATTAAACTGCTGTTCATCTCGAAATTAATCCGCTGCAACTGGTCTTTCCGATACACCTTGACCCAGTTTACATCGCGCAACCGAATCCCAAACAACAAGTAATTAAACCAGCGGTTGAACATATGCAACAACTTCCGAAACCAAACTGAATAAGGATTGGAACGGTAAAATGAATAAAATTGTGAAGCAGGAAATGCAGGAATCTGAGCAAGTAATTCCACTTCGAACTGGTTATCGGCAGGTAAAGCAACAATATAATCGTTGGTAGCTTCCCGGTAACCACTCTGTAAAGCTTTCCCAATTCCCAGGTTTCGGGGATGACTCACTACCCTGATGAGGGGATTTTTTTTAACATATTCCTGAATAATATTCGGAGTCCGGTCGGTTGAGCCATCGTCAATAATTAGAATTTCTACAGAACTTTCATCGGCAGTTGCCTGAAAATCAACTACCTTTTGAATTACTTTTCCAATTCCACCCTCCTCATTAAAGGCAAAAATTACTATGGTCCACCGCATCATAAGAGTTAGCGAAAATACATTTATATTAACAGAAGGCAATGACCGGAAAAGGCTAATTTTTTTTCAATTACCTTTGAAAAGCAAAATGAAATCGCCAAAAGCTGTTTATTTTATCACCGAACAAGACCAATACCGCGGTCCGGAGCCGGCGTTTTATGACAAATCATGCTATGCCTGGGTGCAAGTTTTAGAAGACAATTGGGAAATTATTCGAGAGGAAATGGCTGCATTTATTTCAGGAAATGAAAAAATAGAACTTTCTTCCACCAACCCTCCCTATTTATCGGATCCGAAGGCGTGGAAGAACATTTACTTTTTGAATTTTATGTGGGCTTACCACCACAACATAAAGCGTTTTCCGAAGACTTATGCCTTATTAAAATCCATACCTAACCTCACTTTTGCAGAGTTTACGGTATTGGAACCCCATTCACGGATTTTACCACACATCGGGGAGACCAATGCAACCATTCGGGGGCATTTAGGCATTTCTATACCTTACCCTTACCCGGCTATGGGAATTCACGTAGGAGATGAAGAAGTGGGTTGGGAAAACGGGAAAGCCGTGTTGTTTAGTGATGCTTGTGTGCACCATGTTTGGAATAACTCGGACAAGAGGCGTTTTGTTCTGGTTTTTGATGTAATTCGAGACGAGTTTGCCTCAAAGAAAACCTGGGTTTGTGCTCAGTCGTTGGGGGCCTTAACTGTTAAATGGTTTGCTGAATACAATACCTTTTTCAACCGTTTACCCCGTTCCATTAAGCAAGTGTTTTTTGGATTGTTTTCGATATGTTGGTTACTGTACCTGCCTATTCAGCGCCGTATACAATTTCTTCCGTAACTTCTTTTATGTAAACCGGGGATTGCTGCTGAACCAGCAATTCAGGCAAAAGAAGTTTGGTTCGTTTCACCTCCGATGATTGCTTGTTTTTCCATCGTTGCCTGGATTGAATCAAATCTTCAGGCTTTGGAAGGTAATTGCCTGAAGTAAACTGATGGTAATCGTCCGGAATTTTTTCCTTATGTTTAGCGGTGCCTCTGAAAACACTTTGAAGCAATTGCAAGGCTGCCACCCGGTAAGTGAAGAAAAACTTAATAAAATCGACTATGCGAACATTGGCCAGAAAAATGGCAGTGTAGCCAATGATTTGAAACAAACGTATGGTTTGAATTGACAAGCCATTAAAAGCCAGAGAATGGTTGATTTGCTTGCTATAGTTATCCCAATCATAGCTCAATAAACGATAACCTTCCCGATTCTCAACAGCCATTTTCGACACTTCCGTTCCCGGGTAAGGTACCATGGTTCCAATGATGGGTTCGTTGGGATTAATTTTTATCCCCAGGCGTATGGTTTTCCAAATAGATGAAATGCTTTCGTTGGGTTGGCCAATGAGCAAAAAAGAGCCGGTTCGGATACCATGGCGGTGTGCCAGTTGAAAGGCTTTCACAATCATATCCTTGTTGGTAGCTTTTCCCATGCGTTTTAGGGCATTTTCGTCGCCTGCTTCAACACCCATTTCGCATTTATAAATTCCGGCCTTTTTCATTTTAGCGAACAAGGCATCGTCAACATAAGCTACATGCGTTTGAATGTCCCACTTAACCCTCTCACCTATTCGATGTTGAATCATCTGATCCAGCAATTCGTGGGTTCGTTGCATATCTACACTAAACAATTCATCGCCAAAAGAGAGTTGCTCTGCACCCATTTTTATCAGCATCTCCATTTCCTGAATCACCAATTCTACGCTGCGTTTTCGGGCCACTTTTCCATTGTGATTCATACAAAAAACACAATTGAACGGACAACCACGTACGGTTTGGATATAATACAGTTTAGCCGGAGGAAATAAATCCCAAGCCGGAATAGGGATGGAATCCTGGTCCAAAATACGTTCTCGATCGGTAGTGCGAACGGGCTTAGGTAGTTGGTTAATTACCAATCCCGGAATTGACAATAAGGGTTGGGCCTCTTGAATAGCCCGGCAGAGTTCCAAAAAAGTTTGTTCACCTTCACCAACTACGCCAACATCGAACTGAGGAAATTCCAACAAGGTAACTTCGGGTAAGGCAGTAAGGTGAGGACCTCCTATAATGTTAACAACAGATGGCAAAGCTTGCTTCACCTTAGCTGCAACATAAGCACAAGGTTTTATTTCATTGGTGAAAGCAGAATAACCTATCAAATCCGGTTGAAGCTGAACAACTCGCTCGAGTAGTTGCTCAAATGACAAACGTTCAAATTTCGCATCCAGGCAATGGATTTCAAAATTGGAATTTTGTCTTAAATAACCAGCCAAAAATGCCAGAGAAGTGCGAACAAAATCCGGTTCATCGAACCAGGGTTCCTGCACATTTAAAACCGGGGCATTGAGGAGGAGTATCTTCACTATTTAAACCAAAAAGATAGGCTAAAGTAATAGTTGTAGCGTAACGATTGGTCAATACACTCCGATTTAAAAAGGCAATAACCTAATTAAATTATACTTCCATTCCGAAATATACGATTTGTTTTTAACCATCCAATCTACCCTATTTAAGAAAATAGGCTTGATTTTCTCCTCCAATTCGGTGGTCTGTTTAACAAATTCCGGAATATCTGCATCCATAAGCCGATACGGCAATTCCTCCAGTACTTCATAGGGTGGAACTTCATTCCTGTCATACATTTCAAGAAGCCTTTCATTGGGATACCTGGCAAAAAAGTCTTCATCTACCTTCATTTTCAGCATAATCCGGTTTCCGGTTCCCGGTTTCATATAGAAATTAACCAGTGTGGCATCCTGGTGACAAATTTCCAACTTAACTGCCAAGCGCTCCGTGTTGGAAAAATTAGGCAAGGAACCATGAAAGGTTCGAACATTAAATACGACGGCTTCTCCTGCCTGAAAATTAAGGTATTCCTGGTATGGAAACAAATCAAATATGGTAGAATCACAAAACCTGGGTATTCTCGGATCGGGATAAGGTGCAGGATATTCCGTGTAACTGAGATGACTTTTTGGCAACAAACCCAAAGTGCCATTGCTCAAATCAACTTCTTTTAAGGGAATCCAGATGGTATAGGTTGGAAATTCACCCTCTTCTTCGTCAGTTGCCAACCTGTCTTGATGTGGAGGAATAAACGTTTCGGAAGATGGTCGCTTTACAACAAAGCGGGCAGAAATAAGTCGAAAATCCTTAAAATGCTGCCGTATTCTTTCATTTACTGTCTGATAAATGACATTTTGCACCGCGGCATTAAAATCAAGGGAATAATCGAGGGTTTGAGAAATTTTATAGGTATTGGTATCTTTTACATCCAATTCTTGCTTGGCATTCAGCAAAGCCTTTATTTCAGGCGACTGCAGAAATGGAAATGACACAAAACCTTGTTGGTCAAGTACTTGTTGGTGGTTATCATGGACAAGAACCGGAATAGCTTTCAAAGGGTCAGTTGGGTTTGAAGGGCAAAAGTAGCTAAAAGCTAGCAATGACAAGGGATTTCGAATAAAAAATGTATTATTTCTAACTTAAAATTAATGTTCGTCAAGTTATTTTTTAATTTTTTGGGGGTCCCTTCCGCCCCAATGGTTTGGATATCAAGCTCCAACTGTTTCGACAGGGGCGTTCAGGTCGGGCTATCCGTTCCTAGTCCTCGTCGCCCTTGGCTAGCGCCATCGGGCTCCTGTGGGCTATCCACTTCTATCCCTACCCCGGGTGCAAGTCCATTTTGCATCATTTTGTACCTACATTCTGATAGGGACTACTAAAAAATACTCCAACCATTCACTCTCCATTTATAGGCGTTTGCTTTCCCCGGCCAGTTGCACTGCATTTACTTAACCCGAATTCCAAAAGAAGTTAAGCTTCTAGAATAAAACAGCTAACTAATGGCTGGCCTTCCTTTGACCAAAGATATTTTTGATAGGAATAAGCTCTATAAAACGTAGAAATTCTGGTCAAGGAAATGACATTTAGTTAAGGTTTAGCTTTTTGAAATTCAAAGGAATTTTATTTATGTCACTTTTTGGCATTGCCCCAAAAAGTAACCAAAAAGGTCTAGGCTCAGCAAACGTCCACCCGCTCTTGCTGTTCCCTGAAAAACTAAGCAATGGGTCAAAGATGGACGCT
>JAIBAJ010000121.1 GCA_019695265.1 Bacteroidia bacterium
ATTTCATGCATAAATATACTGAAAATCAATGTATTGTGAATTTATTATCGGGTAAGTTATTAACAATCAGTAAGTTACAAAAAGGAGGGCTTTTTAGACAAACTGTCGTTGCCCGGGGTGCAAACCCAAACTGCTTACCATCGAACAAAATTTTAGTAAGAAGCGAGGGGGCAAGCTGGTTTAGGTTTGCGACCTGAACCTCCAATGCCGATTTTAATTTATAAATAGTCCAAATGCTTTTTAAATGTTTAGATTGGTTAAAACCGGGAATAACATTGGTAAATGCGCCATTTAGAAATAGAAGAGGAACGACCGCTCGCCCACGTTTGTAACGAGGGCGGTCGAGAAAGGAGTTTTTTACGCCAATAAAACAGTTTTTTGCAATTGTTTTATTCCTACTTTTGAATATTAACTAAACTTAATTTTGAGTGGCGATAAATATAAAATAGCTAATCAGGAATTGGAATATTTTCTACCTTATCATAGTAATTCATTGTTTTGATGCAAGACAAATGATTGTGTAGTAGCAGCATGAATATCTATATAGCTGTGCGGTGGATTATTAATGATGGAAATGGAAAAATTACAAAAATCCAAGCATGAATGATAATAATATCGGTCAGAGACCAATTTCTCAACCGCCCTCGTTGCAAACGAGGGCGAGCGCGGGCATCCGGTCCGATTGAGTTTTGTAATGGGGGAATTGTAACCTTAACTAGTAGCCAAGGATTAAATTATGTTTGGAATACAGGTGAAACTAGTCAATCTGTTATAGTTTCAAGTTCTGGTTCTTATTATGTTGATGTAACTAATGAAAATGGTTGCACTGAAAGAACTAATATAGTTAATGTTGTTATATTAGAAGCACCTACAATTGCAATTATCCCTGATCCAAGTGGAACTTATTGTCCGGAACAAAATGTTCTTATGGAAACAACAAATAATTCAAACTATACATATGAATGGTTTAAAGACGGAATTCAAATTCTAAATGAACATTTGAATTCTTATTCTGCAAATTTACAAGGAACCTATTATGTAAAAGTAACTGACGACAATGGATGTTCTGCAAATTCTAATAATGTAAATATTAATTATTATAGTGCTCCAAACAATTCTCTTTTTCCAACAGGTAGTAATTTAATTTGCAACGGCGACAGTAAAGTCCTCAATTTGGATTTTCTGCCAGGATCAGTAAGTGCAGTTTCATGGTATTTCAACAATGATTTAATTCCTAATGAAACTAATTCAAGTTTAATTGTTGAAAATGTTGGAACATACTTTGCAATTTTAGACTTTGGAGTTGGATGTACAACGGTGACCAATAATGTTCAGATTTCATATTATGAAAATACTTCAGTTTCAATTTCTGCCGGTTTGGCAGATCCGATTTGTTATGAAGATGGAATTTCTTTAGTTTTAGCCAGTGGAAATCAAAATCAGATAAATTCATATAATTGGTATAGAGATGATTTATTAATAAACAACGAAACCACTTCTAGCTTAAATATTTTTTCGGATGGAACCTATTATCTTAAAATTATTGATGAAAATGGATGTGTTCTACAATCCAATGATATTGTTATTTTCCCCACTCCCCAGACTTCCTTTTCAGGCCTTAATTCCCATTATTGTCTTAACTCCCCAAATGTCAATCTCACCGGTAGCCCGGCAGGAGGGAATTTCTCAGGATCTGGAATATCAGGTGATGTTTTTTCACCAACTGATGCCGGAATTGGAGACCATGCTATTACCTATACCTATACCGATGGGCATCAATGTGTAGGTAGTTCGACGTTACATACCGAGGTGTATGGGTTGTTTGAAGCCAATGCCGGTAGTGATCGAGATATTTGTATTGGAGAATCCACTCAACTTGGAGCAACAAGTGCAGGCTTCACAACCTATTCATGGACTATTGGAAACTCAGCAGCTTTTTCTACTTTAGCTAATCCAAGTGTTTCACCTACAGCTACCACAACATACACATTGACAAGTACCAACACCATTTTGGGTTGCTCTAATACTGATAATGTGACCGTAACTGTGCATCAACTGCCTGTTGCTAATGCAGGCTCTGATATTACCATTTGTCAAAACGGTAGTGTGCAACTTTCAGGTTCTGGTGGTTTAAACTATTCATGGTCACCTTCAACTGGACTTTCTAATTCCACCATTTCAAACCCTATTGCTTCTCCTTCATCCGCAACTATTTATAGCTTGACGGTAACGGATGCCTATGGTTGTACTAGCACGAATTCGGATCAGGTAGAGGTGTCCATAAATAACCTTTCTGCGACCTATTCAACAGAAGTTAATACTGAAAAGCCTTGTGAACTTCCAGCCTCGGCTACCCTTTTCCCAACAGGGGGCACTCCTCCATATACCATCCAGTGGCCAAGTGGTGGAAATAGTCTAACTGAAACCGGGCTTTTTTCGGGAAGTTATCCTGTCGTTATTGAAGATGCCTCTGGTTGTACCTTTGAGCTAAATGTTTTAATAAACACTTGTTGCTTTTCACGAACCTTTACCGGGCCGGTTCGATTCATAGATAATATGCATTCCTCGTCTTTGGGTAGTGCAGTATCTGAAAATTCCATAGTAATTAGTGGTAATTTCATCATAAACAACAATTTTACATTCTTCAATCAACAAGAAATAGTATTGCTTGAAGGTGCTAGAATCACTTTGGAAGGTACCCAATCCGACCCAGTAGAATTTAAGGTTACTGATAATAGCCGATTACATGGGTGTAGCCAAATGTGGGAAAGTATTTCGGCAGACAATAGCTATGAAAAAATTTCAATTATTCAAAACGCCATAGTTGAGGATGCTAAAAATGCCATTTATTGTAAAAAATGTAACCTTAATTTGAACCAAGCCCACCTCAATAAAAATTATGTCCATGTAACGTTGGAGAATACAAGTACCTTTAGCGCAACAGATTATACCTTTAATCCCATTTTAAACAGTACCTTTACTTGTAATTTAAATTGGGCTAACAGTGCAGCCGCCAACCTGCTGCCGCCCTATTCTAGCAACACGTCCTCTTATATGGCAATCAATGCTGGAAAATATACGGTTGTTACCATTGGAGATGGTACAATTGGGAATAAAAATATTTTTAAAAGGTCGCTCTTTGGTGTTTATTCAAATACCCGAAGCAAATTGAAAGTTCTAACAAATGAATTTAGTGATTTAGCTTTTGGAATTCTTCACAATGGCCCAAGTTTATTTCAGGCGGATGGAAATGATTTTAAGCAAATTTCCGGGGTGGGGATTTATCCTTACAGGGGTTGGGATAGCAATAATACGATTGAAATCACCAACAATAGACACAGCCAAGGCACAGGTTGGGCCATAGTGAGTTATGGAAACAATAGGAAAAAGACAAAAATCATCGGTAATACCATTGATTGCAGCAATAATAACCCTAGTTCGGGAGGTGGAATTTCTGTTTTCGAAACTGTATCCAATAACCAGGATTTACAAATTGAAAACAATACGATTTCTGAGGCTTATAGTGGAATCTGGTTATCCAATATTCAAGGACGAATAAATATTTCAACGCTTAGCAGTTCTGCCTTTGTAAGTAATAACACCATCACCCACAGAAAAGCCATTTCTGATAACAATGGTCTATCGGGTATATATTTGCAAAACTGCTCACGGCTTGTGTTACAGCATAACGAAATCCACGCCCATGATGGCAACCCTGAATGGTGGGAAAGTGGCATACGGCAAGATTTGGGAACTACCAATTTTTTGTTGTGTAACGATGTAAAGGATATAGGTAGAGGCCTATTGCTGCTAGGCGACAACACCCCCTTTGAAGTGTTGGGTGCTAATGAAATGGGAAATAACCAAACCGGGTTATTTATCAATAAAATTGGCCCACAAGGTTCCAGCGGATACCCTTGGGACAACACATGGGATGCCAGCTACACTTGGGGCAACTCGGATAATTTTGCAACTGTGGTTTATGATGATGACCTCAATCAACCTACTTACAATGGAAATAGTTCGCCATTTTATGTGCAATCCTCCTTATTACCTTATATGCCTTCTGCAACAAGTAATGTAACACAAGGAGGGGTAGCTTTTTTTTCTATTCCATTCATTTCTACTTCAGGTAGCTTTCTATCCTGCCCCTCTATCTTCACTTCTCCCTCCTTTATGGTTTCGCAGGAAAATGAGTACAAAAGTATGGCGAGAATAGTATTAAACGATACCATAAGGACAAGCCACCGAGATATCAATGAAAAGTGGATGTCGAAATATGGCCTATATTCGCTGATGGAAAATGATAGTATTTTGCAAAGCGACACTACTCTAAAGGCATTTTATGACAGTTGCCATGTGTCGAACATGGGCATACTGCACCGGGCGTCGGTATTGCTTACCCGACAGCCCGATGGGAAAGCCCTTGCGGATATTGCAGATTATGCCGATACGTTAAGTACACTAACTCCGGTAAACAACACAGAGGAAAACTGGCTTGCAGTGCTTAATATCGTTTCTGGAAATGCCCTCGATAGCTCAGGAATAGATAGCAGCGAAGTTGTTACTTTAAGGGCTATTGCTGAACTTTGTCCTAATGAAGAAGGTTTTGGAGTATATATGGCTCGTTCGGCCTTATTAGATGCAGATACATTGCCCAATTTTACTGGGTTCAATGAATGTGAAGCTTCTCCTTTGCCACCTTCGGAACTAAGAAGAGAAGAAACTATTTCAACTTCAAATACTACCTCAAGCTGTAAATTATATCCAAATCCAACGGACAATCTTCTAACTATTGAATACTCAATATTACAGCAAATCAATGGGAGAGCAGAAATCTTTACGATTGCTGGTCAGAAAATTCTTGACGTGCCTTTGGAATATTCAAAATCAAAGACGAGTTTGGAATTGGGACAATTTTTATCGGGCACATATTTTATCAGAATCAGCGGTGTGATGACCACTCCTGTCAACTATAAAATTACCATTTTGAAATGAGATGGATTATTTTATTGTGTGTACCTGTATTCTGTGATTGCGTTAAATCACAAAATGTTAATTTGGTTCCAAACTCAGGGTTTGAAGAATATTTCAATTGTCCATTAGATCAGGCTGAAGTTGGGGCTGATGTCCCTTCTTGGAACGACAACGGATTATTGTATGGCACAGCAGATTATTTTAATGTTTGCGGGCCTGTAAATCCAAATTGGCCTTGGATTTCTTATCCTCCGTTTGGAATTCCAACTAATGCATGTGGTTTTCAGCAAGCCCATACTGGTAATGCTTACGCAGGGATTATTACATTTCCGTTTCTCGATCCTAATGTTAGGGAATATGTAGTCGCTAATTTGCTTCACCCTATGACGACCAGAACGAAATATATTGTTTCCTTTTATGTGAGTCTTGCAGATAGTTTCAGATTCTCAACTTCTAAATTAGGAGCTTTACTCACAAAGGAACCACCTTTATACACAACAAATTTATGTGATTACATTCCTCAAATTCAAAATAATAATACAACAAACCAGTTGACAGATAAAAGTTTATGGGTTTTAGTATGCGACACATTCGAAGCAGGTGGGGGGGAAAATTACATTACAATCGGAAATTTCTTCAATAAAGACAGTAGCGATATTGCGATAGTTGATTCTTCCGACAATTATAAGTTTTTTGCATATTACTACATCGACGACGTAAGCGTAATCGAATTAGACACAAGCACAGGAATCAATGAAAGCAGTTTTTTTCATTTTCAAGTCTTTCCAAATCCAGCACAGAACTCAATTACAATAAACAACAAAGCTTCTGTCTCAGTATCCATCTATTCTCTTTCGGGCTCTTTGATGCTTACCCAAGCTATAAAAAAAGAAGAGCCAATAGATATAGGCCAGTTGCCTAATGGTGTATATTTTGTAGCAGTGGGAAACAGAAGAGAGAAGTTGGTGGTGTGCAGGTAATTTCCTATCATGCCCATCCATTTTCACTTCACCTTCCTTTAAGGTCTCAATGGTAAATGGTTATTAAAACATGGTGAGAGAAGTATTAAATGACACCATAAGGACAAGCCACCGAGATATCAACGAAAAGTGGATGTCAAAATATGGCTTATATTCGCTGATGGAAAACGACAGCATTTTGCAAAGCGACACTACGCTGAAGGTATTTTACGACAGTTGTCATGATTCCAACATGGGTATACTACATCGGGCATCGGCATTATTGACCAATGAATCCGATGGAAAAACCCTTGCCGACATATCAGATTATGCCGATGCCTTAAGTACACTAACTCCGGTAAACAAAACGGAAGAAAATTGGCTTGAGGTGCTTAATATATTGACTGAAAATATTCTTGATAGTTCAGGAATAGACAGCAACGAAATTGTTACTTTAAGGGCTATTGCTGAACTTTGTCCTAACGAAGAAGGTTTTGGAGTATATATGGCTCGTTCGGCTTTATTGGAAGTGGATACTTTGCCTAATTTTGCAGGGTTTAATGAATGCGAAGCTTCGCCTATTCCTCCTTCCGAATTAAAACGAGAGGAAATTATACATCAAGGAACAGTTCCACAAATTGATGATTACAGACTATACCCCAACCCTAATAAGGGCACATTTACCTTAGAATATTTTCCCTCAAAGGACGAACAATTACAATCTGCAAAATTGTTAATTTTAGATTTAACAGGTCATTTAGTATTTAATAGTGATATAAGCTTCTCTTCAAATAAGTGTACCATAAACTCAAATGATCTTGCAAACGGTTCATTTTTAGTAAAGGTACTCGTAGGTGGAGAAATGAAGTTAATATCTAAAATCGTGATTTTGAAATAATGAAACGGTTCTGGTGGATATATATCTGTTTTGTTTGGGGTTCATCTTTCGGACAAGATAATTTGTTACAGAATCATGGATTCGAAGAATATATTACTTGTCCCACCAATAACAGCGAAGGATATTTTGCATTTCCAAAGTTACCTTATTGGAATGATACTTCATTCTTTGGCTCCCCAGATTATTTTAACTCTTGTTCTATTTCAGAAGATGAGTGGTGGCCATTCCCTGTCTTTGGTGTTCCTAAGTGTTATCATGGATTCCAGTATGCCAAAGAGGGCAATGCTTTCGCCGGTATAATCACTTATAAATCATTTGAACCTAACATTAGAGAATATTTAATTTCTCGATTTATAAGCCCTTTAGTAAATAGAAAAAAATATCTAGTTTCTTTCTATGTAAGCCCAGCAGATACGTTTAAGTATGCAACATCCCGATTAGCGGCGTTAATAACTGATGGATTACCTATGTTTACAACAAATCTCTATAACTCAATTCCACAAATAGTAAATAACTCGATGGAAAACCCTCTAACAAATCTGGAATCGTGGACATTGGTTCAGGATACTT
Organism: Bacteroidia bacterium; assembly: GCA_019695265.1. Taxonomy (NCBI): domain Bacteria; kingdom Pseudomonadati; phylum Bacteroidota; class Bacteroidia; species Bacteroidia bacterium. The sequence continues at coordinate 7,405 of JAIBAJ010000121.1, forward strand.
TTGAAGCAGGGGGGGGGGAAAATTATATTATTATAGGTAACTTCTTTGATACTGAAAATAGTGATACCTCTACAATTAATTCTGGTTCTAATTATCAAAGTTTCAGCTACTACTTCATCGACGACGTCAGCGTAATCGAATTAGACACAAGCATTGGCATTTATGAAAAGGAATTAGATCATTTTCAATTCTACCCCAACCCTGCCCAAAACACCATAGCTTTCAAAAACAAAGCCCCAGTTTCCATTTCCATTTATTCACTTTCAGGTGCACATCTGCTTTCCAAAAACATTCGAAAGGATGAGGAAATTGATATTCGTACTTTAAGCAATGGGGTTTATATAGTGGCTATAGGAAATAAACGGGAAAGGTTGGTGGTGTGCAGGTGAATAATGAGTTTGAAAATAGCTAATTAACTTGCTTTTTAATTCTAATTTGTCGCCAATTTTTGAATAGGGTATTGGAATAGATATAGAAAGCACCAACGCCAATTCCCGCACCACTCTCTTTAGAAAGCACCCGGGTTAGGGATTGCAGTGGAAATCCTTTTTGTCGAGGTACGAGCAAAAAGATTGGAACGTAAAGCCCGACCCCCCCCACTCGCCCACGTTTGCAACGGGGGCGGTCGAGAAAGGCGTTTTTTACGCCAACTATCGTCTCCTGCTGATTCAGGTTTGTAACCTGAACCGCTAAGCAATCGGTCCCCACCAAATCAAAGTAGTTCTCTTCCAGTTGGAAGGAACTTTTTAGCATCTTTACAACATAAACCCCTAACTCCCAATTTTCAAACTTGATTTAGCCGCAGCCCATTTAGGAGAAAAAGGAACACCTGGAGTAGCAGGTAAAGGATTAGTAAAAATTACAAAAATTCAGGGATGAATGATAATAATATCGGTCAGAGACCAATTTCTCAACCGCCCTCGTTGCAAACGAGGGCGAGGGCGGCATTACAATACACCGACCAGGGTTGAATTGGACATAATGGCATCCAAGGACCAAGGTCGTCAAATGGCCTCGGAATACATACAGGAATTAATAACTGCCGATTCCCTTAGATTGGCACTGGATTTCATGGATTCCATCAATGATAATAGTTTTGAAAGGGTCTTGCCTTTGGTTTCCACGTATATGGGTATCGACAGCTTGGAAAAATCTTCAAGTCTGTTGGAAAATTTTTCACCCACTTCACAACCGGAAGAAGACTGGAAGGCATTTATGGAAATTCGCCTATCTTTGCTCCGGGACAGCCTAAGTTGGTTTGAAATGGACAGTACCCAAAATGCATTTATTAATACATTGGCGCATAAATCCTATCCATATTCCATTGTTACAACTTTGGCACAAAATGTAAGAAGACTTGTCTTTAACGAGGACTTTTGTGATTCAATGAATATAGCTTTTCCTTTTTCAGAGGAGCGTTTGGAAGAAATTATTCAAAATAATGATGAGGAAAAGTATAGTTACTCTTCAAATTTGTATCCGAATCCGGCCAAGGATAGGGCAATGCTAGAATATTCTCTTCAAGAAAAGGAATATGGTGTGTTGGAATTGTTTAACATTTTAGGGGAAAAAATTCTTTCCATAAACTTATTGCCTGAATATACAAAAATTAGTATTGATATTTCTTCATTGACCCAAGGAATTTATATTTATAGGGCCTATACCCCGTCTAGAAAGTTGTCATCGGGAAAACTTATAATCTCTAAATAAATTGAAAAAGACTCTCTTATCCTTGATTTTGCTATTTACTTGGGGTAGTTCATTGTCCCAACAATGGAGTCTGTTTCCGTTTGAAACCCAGACCAATGGTTCAGGATACCAAAAATTGTATATATGGAATGAAAATCTAATTATTTTCGGTTGGGACGGTTCATATATTTATGATTCGATTTCCACACGGGGTTATATCAAATGGAATGGTGACACAGCGGTAGCTCTTTTTGGAGAGAATTCAAATTATGGAGGAATGTTGTATTCAATGTGCGAATATCAAAATGATTTATCAATTGGGATTTCATTAACTGGTGATACCCCAAATCCTGGATATGATTTTTTTAATATCTGGAATGGCAATAATATTTCCACCTTCCCTAGTTTTCAAGTTAATCCGCCCGACAGAAAGGTGACCTCCATGATACAGCACAATGGAAACTTATACCTAGGAGGACCCAATAACTATGGATCACAACCATTCAATCTGATGGCCTATTGGGATGGGAATTCAATCCATTCCATGAATGGAGGACTCTGGGGAGACTATGCTAGAATATACGATATGGAAATTTATAAAGACGAATTATATGTTGGAGGAGTCTTTAACAATAGCCAGACAGGAAATCCATTTAACATTGCTCGTTGGGATGGTGAAAAATGGAATGATTTGGATACAGGTGCATTGGGGGATGTATGGTCAATAGTTATTGATCCAGATGGTCAATATTTATATGCCGCTGGTAGCTTTACCTTCATTGGGGGTAATAATGGCTTTCCAACATGCGGTATTGCCCGATGGGATGGGGAGCAGTGGTCTGGCCTTGATTTAAAAAATGATGCTTATTGCTTACTAGGAATCTTCCAAATTTTTGATTTGGAGTTTTATCATGGTGAATTGTATGCATCAATGGCTGGGGCTTACCCGCAAGGTGGAGAATCAGATACCACCCTGGAAAATCCGGTGAACTTGACCACCTCAGTCCGGTTCAACTTGACCACCTCAGTCCGGTTTAAATTGACCACCTGAATCCGGTTCAAATTGACCACTAAAAAGCGATAAAAAAAATCATGTTGTA
>JAIBAJ010000122.1 GCA_019695265.1 Bacteroidia bacterium
ATATAAATATCACAACTTCCTTCTCCATCTCTTCGATTGCAAGCTGTCATAAATATCCATTGTCCATCCGGTGAAATGCATTGAGCCCCTTCATTTCCGTCGGTGTTAATGGGCGGACCTAAATTTAAGGCTGGAGACCAACCTTCATTAGTTTTGTTGGTAACATAGAAATCTTCTTGCTGATGCCCAGTTTCGTCCCTGAAGTTACGCGTGAATATGAGGGTTTTGCCATCGGTAGTTAAGCTTGGAAAGTATTCAAAATGTTGGGAGTTAACATTCTTTCCCAGGTTCATCGGGTCAAATGGTACAGGATGCTTTATTGCTTCAGCACCAAATTTGGCATTTTCAAGCATACGTTCTGCCCTGATTTGCATATCGGGCAATAGTTTGGGTTGCTTCAGGAAAGTCTCTAGGTTTGTTTTTGCCTGTTCGTATTTTCCAATTCCCAACTGAGCAATGCTAATTCTGAAAAACGCTTTAGGGAAAAAATCCTTATCTTGTTCAATGAGTTTATTCCAGTTTGTTTCTGCCTCATCAAACATTCTTAAATCAGTAAGGAGATCCGCCAGAAGAACCCTGGCATCCAGGAATTTTTCATCTTCTGCTAATGCTTTGCGCAGCAATTCACAGGCATCTAATTCTAGTCGGCGGTTATAAGCTATATAAGCATCTTCAAAATGCTTAATGGCTTTTTTGTTCTTGGTTTGAAGCTTGTCTTTTTGAGCCCAAGCAATTGGGGATGAAAAAAAGAGTACAACCAAAAGGAGCAGGAATTTTTTCAAAGCGGTGTTTTTTGATGTTAAAACAAGAACCTTACCTAAACTAAATGGAAATGGTGTCGCCAATTTGAATGAAAATCAGTTCTTTTTTCAATTCATCAAACGATTCTTTTGCAAGTTTATGGTCTACTTTAATAAATCCAAAGGTGTCGTAGTGTAATGCAATGACTTTATTGCAGTGAACAAATTCGGCGGCAAGTGCAGCTTCGTCGGCGTTCATAGTAAAGTTGTCGCCTATTGGTAATAAACATACATCCAAATCGTAGCCTGACAACAACTGCATATCTAAGGTTAATGCGGTGTCGCCTGAATAATAGAAGTTTCCTTCTTCTGAAGTAATTACAAATCCCATTGGATTGCCGGCATAGCTGCCATCCGGGAAGCTGCTGCTATGTTGTGCCACGGTGCATTTTACAGCAAAATCACCGAAATCTTTTCTTCCGCCAGTATTCATTGGGTGGGCATTGGTAATACCTTGTTTAGAAAGCCAAACATAAATTTCATAAGCACAAACGCAAATGGCTCCGGTGCGATTTGCAATTGCAACAGCATCTGCAATGTGATCTTCGTGCCCGTGACTAATGAATATATAATCGGCTTTTACTTCGTCCAAATTGATGTGGGCCGCTAAAGGGTTGGGTGAAATAAAAGGGTCAAAAAGCAAATGTTTGCCATTAATTTCAGCAGAAAAGCAGGAGTGTCCAAAATAGGTAAAGTTCATAAATTGGTATTTTTGAAAAGGTTAAAGCAAAATTAAAAAGGTACAAGGCAATGCCTTATTTTCACCCCCAAAATTAAGCAGCATTTGACAGAGAAGACTTTTTTTATTGAAGGGGTTCGCCCCATGGATGTTTTTGGACCTAATGACCAATACCTTAATTTAATTTCCGGTGCCTTTCCACATTTGCGGATTACGGCCAGAGGGAACCAGGTAAAGGTGTTAGGTGAGCCTCAGAATATTGAATTGTTTGAAGAAAAGTTCTTCGATATTTTGGAGCATATTGAAAAGTTTAAACGAATTTCTGAGAACGATTTAGCCTATTTTTTGGAAGATAACCGAATGGAAGTGAGTCCGATTAATGATTTTTCGGATGAGATTATTCTTCATGGGCAAAATGGATTGGTAATAAAAGCCAGAACGCCGAATCAGCGTGTTATTTGTGAGAAAATTCGCAACCACGATATGTTGTTTGCGGTTGGGCCTGCCGGAAGCGGAAAAACCTATACGGCAGTAGCTTTGGCAGTTAAAGCATTAAAAAGTAGGGAGGTTAAACGAATAATTTTAACCAGACCTGCAGTGGAGGCAGGAGAAAATCTTGGATTTTTACCGGGTGATTTAAAGGATAAACTAGATCCTTATCTTCAGCCTTTATACGATGCTTTACGCGATATGATTCCTCCTGAAAAGTTGAGGAATTACCTGGAAACAGGAACTATTCAAATTGCGCCTTTGGCTTTTATGAGAGGCCGGACTCTTGAGAATGCTTTTGTGATTTTGGACGAGGCCCAAAATGCCACCCGGAATCAAATGAAAATGTTCTTAACCCGAATGGGCATGTCAACTAAATTTGTGATTACAGGTGATATGACCCAAATTGATTTACCACGGAATCAACCTTCCGGATTAATTGAAGCAGTTAGCCTGCTAAAGAAAACTGAAGGTGTAGCAATTGTAAATCTAACTGGAAAGGATATCGTCAGAAATCCGCTGGTTAGCCGAATATTAAAAGCATACGACGAAAGTAAACAAACTCCAACTGAACAAAAACCTTAAATCTATCTTATGAAACTGATTGGTGTATCTGCCTGCTTTATTTATCCCGACCCAAATCGTTTAACCCATGGACATAAAACCCTCCAATATTTTGAAAGGGATATGTCGAGGTATCTTTCCCGAAAAGGTGTAATGCCGGTATTAATTCCGGACTTAGACAATGCCGAACAATTTCAGGATTTTATTGCCCAAATGGATGGTTTTGTTTTTCAGGGTGGTGCTGATTTGGCTCCGCAATCTTATGGTGAAGAACCCATTTTGGATGGTCGTTGGAAGGGCGATGCTTATCGCGATGCATATGAGTTGAAAATAATGGATTATTCGGTAAAAGCAGGGAAGCCGGTTTTGGCTATTTGTAGAGGTTTTCAATTGATGAATGTGTATTTTGGTGGAACCCTTTACCAAGATTTGCAAACCCAAAATCCCAACATTAAAAAGCACCGAGATGCAGAATTATACGATCGAATTTCACATGAAGTCAGGTTTACTCCCGGTGGCTTATTCGAGAAGATGTATGGAAATCAGTTTCCGGCCAAAGTAAATACAGTTCATCACCAAGGTGTTAAAGATTTAGGAAATAACTTGAAAATACAAGCTACCAGTGCAGAAGATGGTGTCGTTGAAGCCTTTACATGGAATGGGGCAGAAGAAGGAAAAGTGGTAGGTGTTCAATGGCATCCGGAGTTTTTTCATACTATTCAAGACCAATTGATTCCTGCTGAACCGGTTTATGATCAGTTTTTAAAGTTTATTTGATGGGCAAAGAAAAGCGGACCGTATTGAAATTAAAAATAGTGGAATTGGATAAGCAAGGCTTCCATTACTTTTTAAAAGCAAAAGTGAATGAAAAATCTGCCCGGTTTCTCTTGGACACCGGTGCCAGCCATACCGTTATGGATTTAACCAGGATAAAATCCTTTATCGATCATTCCGACTTCGAAGAAAATCCAACACTTTCTACCGGTTTAGGTACGAATACTATGCAAAGTCAAATTGCACACATTGAATCATTTCAACTAGGTAAAGCTGTATTGAAAGATTTTGAAATGATATTGATGGATCTTTCACATGTGAATGAAAGTTACCGATTGGTTGATAAAAAGCCTCTGGATGGAGTTTTGGGAAGCAATGTGCTTCGAAAACTGGAGGCAAAAATTAATTTTGGAAAGAATCCAAGCCTGCGTTTGAAATTGCCTTAAAAAATCCTGTACTTTCCATCAATTTCTTACAGATTTTCCTACTTTCACCTTCTCATTTTTAAGTTATATACCATTGAAAAAGATCTACTTTTTCTCCCTTTGGATGTTGTCAAGTATTTTGGCAGGTGCTCAAAATCTAGACTATTTCCAGCAAGATGTTACCTATCAAATTGAGGTGCAATTGGATGATAAAAAGCATACTTTGGCCGGCTTTGAAACCATTCGATATACCAATAATTCACCCAATGCCCTGGAGTTTATCTGGTTTCATATCTGGCCGAATGCATATGCCAATTCAAAAACTGCCTTATCTAAACAAGAGGTGGAGAATGGAGACACCTACTTGCATTTTCTTAAAGGTAAGGGCTTGGGATCCATGGATGGTATCGCTTTTCAGGTAGATGGCAAGCCGGCCTCCTGGGAGTATCATCCGGAACATAAGGATATTTGCAAGGTTTTACTGAATACCCCTTTGTTGCCTAAACAAAGCATTACCTTAACCATTCCTTTTCATGTTCAAATTCCGGATGGACAAATTTCTAGACTAGGCCATGTAGGCCAAGCTTATTTTATAACTCAATGGTATCCTAAACCGGCTGTATATGACCACAAAGGATGGCATGCCTTTCCTTATCTTAATCAAGGTGAGTTTTATTCTGAATTTGGTACGTATGATGTGAAAATAACCTTGCCTGGAAATTATGTGGTTGGTGCAACCGGAGATTTGGTGGATGGTGCGGCCGAGTTGGATTGGCTTAATAAAAAGGCCGAAGCAACTGCGGCAAAAACAAATTTTGATACCAGAGACATGGATTTCCCCGAGTCAGAAAAGGAGACTAAAACCTTGCATTATCACCAGGAAAAAGTGCATGATTTTGCCTGGTTTGCAGATAAACGCTGGAATGTTTTAAAAAGCGAAGTTGAACTTCCCAATAAACAAAAGGTAACAACCTGGGCTTATTTTACTAACCAAAATGCCTCAACCTGGAAAAAAGCTCCTCAGTATATCAATGATGCCACCTGGTTTTATTCTCAGCATTGTGGGAATTACCCTTATAAACATGTAACTGCAGTTGATGGAACCATTGCAGCCGGAGGTGGAATGGAATATCCGAATATTACTGTAATTGGAAACGCCGGAAGTGATTACTCCCTCGAAACTGTTATTATGCACGAAGTTGGTCATAATTGGTTTTATGGAATCTTAGGAAGTAATGAACGTGAATTTGGGTGGATGGACGAAGGTTTGAACTCCTTTTTTGAAAGCAGATACAATGAATGGAAACATCCTAAAGCTAATTTCTTCGACCTAATTGCCGGGGAGTCAAAGGCTATAAAAGTTCTTGGGAAATTTATAGGAGCCGACAAGCAAGCTCAAAATTATTACTATGAAATGTCTTACCTGTTTGAAGGTAGACGAGGAGAAGACCAACCCATTCAAACACATAGTGCCGATTTTACCATGTTGAATTATGGCGCTATCATGTACAGCAAAACCGCCGATGTGTTTAATTATCTACTCGATAATTTGGGAGAAGATCTTACCGATAAAATCTTTAGAACCTATTTTGATCGCTGGAAATTTCGACACCCCTATCCCGAAGATTTTAGAAAGGTGGCTGAAGAGGTGGCACAACGCGATTTATCCTGGTTGTTTAATGACTTAATCCAAACCAATAAAAGGATGGATTATAAAATTAGAAAGGTTAAAGCCGATTCCGATAAACTTCATTTTCAAGTTGTAAATCTTGGGCAAACCGATGGACCAATTAGTGTTTCGGCTATTAAAGATGGTAAAGAAGTAAAAAAGGAATGGTTCAATGGATTCCAAGGAAAGAAGGATTTTACCTTGAATTTAAACCCAGCAGAAGCCGATAAATTGGTGCTGGATTATGACAGACGAACAGTAGATTTATATCGGAAAAACAACCAAAGTAGGGTAAAAGGCGCTTTTAAAACATGGGAAAAACTGCAATTTAAGTTTGTAGGCGGATTGGAAGATCCAACTAGAAACCAAATTTTTTGGACCCCAATTGTTGGCGCTAACCTGTATAATAAGTTTATGCTGGGATTGGCTTTTTACAATGCCTTGCTTCCCAATCGCAGGTTTGAGTATATTGTTGCTCCCATGTATGGTTTTGGGAATAAAAATTTGGCCGGCCATGCCGAGTTTTTCTATAATATGTATCCACGCCTTACCTTTTTTCAAAAAATTAGCCTGGGTATCGAAGGCTCACGCTATGCCTGGAATGGTAATAATGGAGGCTTAAATTACAATGTGCTTATTCCATCGGTGTCGTGGACTATCAAGAAAACCAGCCCAAGAAGCCACTTCCAACAAAGTACTTCCTTTAGAACCATTTTTGTGAGTAAAGAAAACTTTGTTTATGGTAATGAAGTAAGTCGCTTTTCCAACTACTATGTGAATGAGTTTACTCACCGTTTTGTGAATGATCGTAAAATAAATCCGTTTAGCATCGTTCTGAACGTTCAACAAAGCACCGGAATGGCTAAAGCATCCATTACCGCCAACTATAGCAAAACGTTTAAAGGTAAGAATAAGAGCTTTGATATCCGCTTGTTTTACGGAAAAGTGTTTGTATACGATTATGCCAAAGTTAAAGCCGATTTTCGCTACAGGTTAAGCGGTTTGGCCGGATATCAAGATTATCAGTATAGCCAACCCTTTATTGGTAGGTTTGAAAATCCTAACCAAAGCTTTTGGGGCAACCAGTTTATTGATGGAGATGGTGGATTTAAGGTGTTTTCACCTTATGGACAAACAGGTAATTGGTTGCTTGCAGCCAATTTTAAAACAAGTATTCATCGTGTAATTCCTTTTAAACTATTTGTCGATATAGGAACTTATGCCATGGCAAAAAATGCTTTTCCGGAAAGTAGATCCTTTGTTTTTGACTACGGTGTTTCTTTGCCAATACTGAAAAATGTATTGGAAATTTACTACCCAATCGGCTACTCTAAGGATATTGATTATTACATGAGCCTGAATGGAATTAAATGGTACCAAAGGTTTCGCTTTTCACTTAATTTGAAAAATATCAATCCAATAAAAATGGCCAGAGGCCTTTCTTTTTAAATTGTTCAGGTTCGATTTAGATTGGTAAGAAATTCATAGTTAGGTTATAATTTCTATTTTTAGGCATTAGTTATGCCTTGAGAAACGTCCTGTTCATATTAGCACTTGGCTTTTGCCATTGGGCTTGGAGCCAGCCCTTGCCGACAGATTCTCTTCCACTGAATAACGATATTCGGTATGGAATTTTACCCAATGGCTTAACTTATTACATACAATCCAATTCTAAACCTGAAAATTATGCTGTTCTTAGGCTGGTTGTAAAGGTAGGTTCGGCTGTTGAGCTAGAAAGCCAGCAAGGGATGGCGCATTTTATTGAACATATGGCATTTAAAGGTACAAGCCATTTTAAAGGAAAGGAATTAATCGATTTTATAGAAAAGACCGGTGGGAAATTTGGAGCCGATTTGCACGCTCAAACCGGAATGAACGAAACTTTGTACCGACTAAATGTGCCAACCAATGATTCAATTTTGTTTAATAAGGGCCTTCAGGTTTTGGAAGATTGGGCTCAATCCATTCAATTCGACCCCTTGCTCATCGCCAATGAAAAGCTAATTATTGAGGAAGAGCGCCGGGAAAGACAAAATGCAGAAGAACGTGCCAGGTTAAATTACTTGCCCGAATTCATGAAAGGTTCGGTGTATGCCGACAGGAAACCTATTGGAAAAACGGAAATTATTGAAGGTTTTACTCATGCATCACTTTTGGAATTTTATAAGAAATGGTACCGTCCCGATTTAATGGGTATTGTACTTATTGGCGATTTTGAAATAAATACGATTGAAAATCTGGTTAAACAGAAGTTTGGTGCTATTTCTAAACCTAATACTCCCTTACCATCTATCGATTTTGTGCTTCCTTCACAAGATCAGCCACAGGCTTCTGTTTCATCTGATAAAGAGTTTGTAAAATCAAATGTTTCTCTTTTTTATAAGCAAACTAATCAGCTGAAAGTAATAACTTGGAACGATTTCAGACTAAAACTTACCCACGAGTTGTTCATTCGAATGCAGCAAAATCGCTGGAATAAATGGAAACAAAAGTTCCCCGATTTTGAACATAAGGTGCGATTTAGTCCTTTGGTACGTAACCACGATTATTTCGCTAATGAAATTGAGTTTTATGGCTCGGATTGGAAACCGGCAATGGAACTGCTCTATCTGGAATTGAACCGGATAAAACTTTTTGGTTTTAGTTACGAAGAAATGGAAGAAGCCAAAGAAAGTATACTCTCTGAATCCATTCGAAAGGCTAACCAAAAGGAAGCAACCGATTCAAGATACCTTTCTTCATATTGCATTGGTCATTTCTTACGAAGCGATCAGTTGCTTGGTCCGGATCTTTACCTTTGGCATGCCCAGGAGTTACTTCACCGGATTGATGTCTCGGAGGTGAATTCCCTTGCTGAAAAATGGATGGGAAAGGATAATAATTTGTTTATTATTCTGCAATTGAAGCAAGATGACTCTGCCTCTGTTCCTACCAATCAAGAGTGTTTGAATTATTTTTTGAGTATTCGAACCGATACATTACAACCCATTCAGTTTTTTCCCAAAATAAATTCAGTAAAACCGCCTTCTGTTCTTCCGGAAAAGGGAAAGTTGTTGAATGTTAAATCTGTGTCTTCATCCTGTTCGCAATGGCAACTCTCGAATGGGGTGCAACTTACCATTTTGTCCACCAAACGTAAACCTGGTGAGGTGGTTTTTAAGGCAGTTGCTCCGGGAGGACGTTTGTCCGAGTCGGCAAACGATTATTCTATTTTAAGTTATTTACCTGAATATCTGATGGGATCCGGTCTGGGTGACTATTCCTCAGACGATATAGACTTTTTTATTCGAAAAAGGAAACTCTCGTTTTTTCCAAGTTACGATAATGGCAGAGATCAAATTGATGGAAAATGTGATTATTCTAATCTTGAATCGTTGTTTTATTTGAATTACCTATATTTTACTGCCGGTAAAATTGATTCAATAAAGGCTATTTCTACTATAAATTCACTTCAAAGTTCGTTTAACAATTCCTTAAATGATCCTGAGAATTTTTTCTATTATACCATTAATAGTTTGTTTGATTCTTGTCAATTTGGTCGATTTCCATCAACTGAGTTTAGTACAAAAAAGGCCATGGAATTATATCGAAAACATGTTTCAAATGCTGCTAATTATCAGTTTTTTTTACTAGGCGATATTGATACTGTTGAACTTAAGCCATTGGTTGAGAAGTATTTATCTTCATTGCCTTCTTCTGCATTTAAGCCTTCACTGCAGGAACTTAAATTAGCTTGGCCTTCAAGAAATATGCGCAGTTTGGAATTTAGAAAGGGAATAGGTGATAAAGTATATTTTTCCCAGGTATATTTTGGGGGATTGGATAAAGGTGAAGATAATGTTCTCGAAATGAGGCTATTGCAGAGCCTGCTTCAGGTTAGGTTACGGAATTTAATTCGAGACCAGAACTCAGGTGCTTATGTAACCAACGCTTTTTTGTATTTGGAGGAGTTTCCGGCCCCTTCTTTTCGCCTTATTTTGGAGTTTCGCTGCAATCCGGAGAAGTTGGAAAGTTTGGTTACTCAATTGGACCAAATGGTTGATCAATTGCGGAAACAAGGTTTTTCGGAAGCGGAGTTTTTCAATGCTTTAGAAGCGAATCGTAAGCAGTTGCAGCAGCAATTTACCCTCAATGAATTTTGGATGGAAGCTATGATTAAGGCTCATTCCAATGGTCATGACCTCCCCACGGTCGATGATTTTTTACAACAATTGAATCGGGTTAATCTCAAGCGACTAAATTCCAAAGCCCGTAAGGTTTTGAAGCCTGGAAAATGTTTTAAGTTTATTATGAAGCCGGAGTAGTGTTTTTTTTATGCGGGCCGCTTTCGCCAACAAATAGTACCGGTTTACCAAATTGAGTCGATTGGCGAAAGCGCCGGGCTATCCGTTCCAAGTCCTCGCCCCGAAAAGGTTCGGGGCTGTGGGCTTTCCACTACTATCCCTGCCCGAACGGAACCTCAACCTTTGGGTATGTTGTTCGGACTTTCTTGGTATTTATGCGATACTACTAGACGACTTTTAATTTTGAATTGGCACTATACGAATAGGTACGGTATCGGGCAGGGATAGAGGCAAGTAGCTCCAAGGCAACGCAGCGGTTTAGCGGAGTTGGCTTGGACTACAGCCGATAGCCCGGTGCTATTCGCCTTGCAGGAAACATTTACTTTTTTACTCCTTTTTGAAGGCGAATAGCAGCCCGCCAAATAATAATTACCTGCATAACCA
>JAIBAJ010000123.1 GCA_019695265.1 Bacteroidia bacterium
ACGATAGAGGCAAGTAGCTCCAAGCCAACGAAGCGGTTTAGCGTAGTTGGCTTGGACTACAGCCGATAGCGTGACCCGAACGCCCGTGCAGGTAGTTTTGGACTTAATAAAAAGCTAGTTGGGCGGAGGGGGCCCGCATAAAAAGCATCTAAAAAAATGTCGTTTCCTTCCTGTTGACTTTTTAAATATACCCTAGCTATATTTCAGAATTAAATCAGGCACAAATACTCCAAACCAAGGATGCAAGGAGTCATGGTTTCAGAAAACAAACTTGAATCCAGTCAGGATAAATGAATAGCAAAATTTTGGTTAAGATGCATTGAGTGCTTGAAGAAGGCCTTATAAAGCTCAGGAAATTCTTATAGAATTATCCACCTGCCGCGATCGAGGTGAAGAACTTCCAAACTGAACTCATTGCAAGACACCGGATACACCTTCTTACCCAAATATTCCATCATTTCCTTAAAATCGCCAGGAGGAATATCTCTATTTGCAAGGGTAATATGAGGGTGAAAGACTTCGTGAAAGCGTACATTTGGAAACAAGGATGGAAATTGATTAACAAGAGCTTTGGCAGCAGTATCATACGCATTAATTCCTGAATCAGCTACTATATCCAAATAAATGGTACGAGTATCAAAAGAACCAAGTCCTGAAAAATCAATACTCAAATTAACAGGGGGTTCAAAATTATCTTTAACCACCGAAATCATTTCCTCAACCAATTCCGGTTGTAAGCGAAATGGAGGAATGATAGTAATGTGTGGAGGTGATTTGAGTGCTTGACGACATCCAAATCTACCACCATTTTGATGTTTAATGTTATTTATTTGAACTTTCACATCACCCTGAGGGATTAATGCTACAAAATACAAAGGCAGGCGAGGTTCGAACTCGGTAGAATTTTCCATTAAATGACAATTAAGACAAAACAAAAAAGCCCCATTTCATTGGGTGAAACAGGGCAGAACTATGTTAAACTGAAAATTATTTGCCTAAAGCAACAACGTGCTTAGTCAATTTAGATTTCAAGTTAGAAGCTTTATTTTTGTGGATGATGTTGCGTTTTGCCAATTTATCCAACATGGATTTAACTTTTGGCAAGGCAGCAACAGCTTCCTCTTTATTGGTCAATGAACGCAATGCTTTAACTGCATTACGGGTTGTTTTTGCTTGATAACGATTGCGCAGACGACGAGTCTCACTTGAACGAATCCTTTTTATCGATGATGCGTGATTTGCCATTTCTTCTTAAAAATTGGGGTGCAAAGATATGATTTTTTCTGATTTAGAAATTATTTTTTAATACCAATTGAATCATTTATTGAAGTTGGAGTTTTAGATCCTCCTTTTTCGGAAGCATTTGCTTTACAACAGGCCTTTGGTTCTTCTACTGCTCCACCATTTTTGCAACAAGCTTTACCTTCTTTACATTTAGATGGATCACAATCCGCTTTACCTTGAGGACAAGCTTCCATTTTTCCTTTGCAAGCACCGGAACATGAAGCTTTATCACCTTCACATGCTGCGCTACATGATTCTTTAGTGCCCTTACATTCTCCTGTACAGGCAGTTCCTCCACCGTGGCAGCTTTCCATTTTACCGTGGCAGCTTTCCATTTTGCCATGACAACTTTCCATTTTACCATGGCAAGCTTCTGTTTCACCGCTGCATTTACCTCCATTGATCTTATCGGCATGCAAGGTGGCGATTGTAGGAGCGATAACCAAAGCCACAATAGACATCAATTTAATCAGGATATTCATAGATGGACCACTGGTATCTTTAAAAGGATCACCAACGGTATCTCCAGTTACTGAAGCTTTATGTGGTTCAGATTTTTTGTAGAAAATCTCACCATTGATCTCAACTCCTTTTTCAAATGATTTTTTAGCATTATCCCAAGCACCTCCTGCATTGTTTTGGAACATACCTATCAAAACTCCACTTACGGTTGCACCAGCCAAGAAACCACCAAGAACTTCCGGTCCAAAAGCAAATCCCATGATAAGTGGCATAACGATGGCAATACCACCGGGAATCATCATCTCACGAATAGAAGCTTGGGTTGAAATAGCAACACATTTGTCATATTCAGGTTTTCCTGTACCTTCCATAATTCCTGGAATTTCGCGGAACTGACGACGAACCTCTTCTACCATACTCATGGCAGCACGTCCAACCGCTGCTATTGCAAACGATGAGAACAAGAAAGGAATCATACCACCAACAAACAAACCGGCCAATACATCTGCTTTATAAATATCAATTCCATCAATTCCTGCAATACCTACAAAGGCGGCAAACAATGCCAAGGCAGTCAATGCAGCAGAAGCAATTGCAAAACCTTTACCAGTAGCTGCAGTTGTATTTCCTACGGCATCCAATACATCGGTTTTCTCACGCACTTCCTTAGGCAATTCACTCATTTCTGCGATACCTCCGGCATTATCGGCAATCGGACCAAATGCATCAATTGCCAATTGCATAGCCGTAGTAGCCATCATACCGGCAGCAGCGATAGCAACTCCATATAATCCGGCACATAAATAGGAGCCAAAAATACCTCCGGCCAAAACAATAATTGGCAATGCGGTAGATTCCATCCCAACCGATAAACCTCCAATAATATTGGTTGCAGCACCTGTAGCACTTTGACGAATAATGCTGTTAACCGGACGTTTACCCATTGCTGTGTAATATTCGGTTATAATACTCATTAGGGTACCCACCACCAAACCAACTATGATGGCAGCAAATACTCCATTGGATGTAAATTCAAAACCACGCAGTACCATGGTTTCCGGTAAAATAAATTTAACCAAAAAGTAAGAAGCAACTGCGGTTAATGCAATAGAACCCCAGTTACCTAAATTTAAGGCAGTTTGAACTTTATCCGTAGTGGCAGTACCTTCATCATTTACTCGAACAAAAAGGGTTCCAATCATTGAAAAGATTATACCTGTTCCGGCAATCAGCATAGGTAATAATATCGGCGCCAAACCACCAAAATTGTCATTTGAAATAGTTTCACGACCTAATACCATGGTTGCAAGAACAGTAGCAACATAACTACCAAATAAATCCGCTCCCATTCCGGCAACGTCTCCAACGTTATCTCCAACATTATCTGCAATGGTTGCAGGGTTACGAGGATCATCCTCCGGGATTCCTGCCTCTACTTTTCCCACCAAATCAGCTCCTACGTCAGCGGCTTTGGTATAAATTCCTCCTCCAACACGGGCAAATAAAGCGATGGATTCTGCTCCTAAACTAAAACCGGTTAATACCTCAATGGCTCTTGCCATTTCTTCGCTATCTGCAGTAGCTCCTGGAGCAAAAATAGACACCAAAAGAATAAATAAACCGCCTAATCCAAGTACTGCTAATCCGGCAACACCCATACCCATAACACTACCTCCAGTAAAAGAAACTTGTAAAGCTTTAGATAAAGAAGTACGAGCGGCATTGGCTGTACGAACATTTGCTTTTGTCGCAATGTTCATTCCAATGTATCCGGCAGTAGCGCTAAATACTGCACCTATAACAAATGCAATAGCAATAAACCAATGAGATCTTTCATCAGAATATCCCATTACAGCCAACAAGATGGCGGCAATGGCAACAAAATATCCCAAAACCTTCCACTCAGCACGCAAAAAAGCCATTGCTCCTTCAGCAATGTAAGTGCTAATCTCCTTCATTCGGTCATTGCCAGGATCTTGTTTTGAAACCCAAGCTGATTTTATAAAGGTATAGGCTAAAGCTATCAATCCAAAGACCGGTACCGCGTAAAACAAATTATTCATTTCGTAATTAATTGATTTTTAGGTGTAAAATAAAAAGTAAGCGTTTTTTATTAGGGGGCGCAAAATTAATAACGGAATTGAGATATGCAAGTATCACCCAATAATATCTCTTTACCTTGTTGTAAAACAATGATTTGAAGGAGGCAGATGAGATTTCTCTAACCTAATTTTAAAAAATCCTTAACCAAGGTTTCAGCCTGCTCCAAGGCATGCTCCAACTGATCGTTTAAAATAACCTTGTCAAACTTATTAAAGTAGGCCATTTCATGCTCGGCTTTATTAATTCTCTTTTGCAAACTCTCTTCCGATTCAGTGGATCGCTCTCTCAGCCGCTTTTCTAAGGCATCTACCGTTGGAGGCATAACGAAAATGCCCAAAGCATCTTCACCAAAGTACTTCTTAATATTTAAACCACCGGTTACATCCACATCAAAAATTGGATGATTTCCACGTTTAACGATACGTTCAATTTCAGATTTCAAGGTCCCATAAAAATTACCTTCATAAACTTCCTCCCACTCCAAAAACTCATTGTTGGCAACCCGTTTCTTAAATTCATCTATTCCTAAAAAATAATAGTCTTTTCCATCTACCTCATTGAAACGAGCAGCACGGCTGGCTGCTGAAATGGAAAACTCGAACCTAAATTCGGGTTTTGATAGCAAGTGTTTTACGATGGTAGTTTTACCTGCACCTGATGGTGCCGAAAATATTACTGCTTTTGCTTTCACCCCGCAAAAGTAATCCGACATGCTTACTATCAATCATTATCCTTTAAAATGTTTAAACAAACTTTCTTTTCTCTGAATACATTTGCCCAATGCGAATCTATCCAATTTTCTTGCTGCTATTTGCCTTAATTGGTCTCCATATTCAAGCTCAAAAGGTAGTTCATACCTTGTTCCTGATTGGCGATGCCGGTAAAGATATCAAACCCGGTCCTACCCTGCAAATGCTTGAAACGGAATTAAACTTGGTTGAAAATGGAACAGTGGTTTTCATGGGTGACAATATTTATCCAATGGGAATGGTAGATGAATTGGCTAAACTTAGAATGCTTTCCCAGCTTAGATGTGTAAAAAATTTCAAAGGAAATGTGGTAGTAGTGCCAGGTAACCACGACTGGAAAGAAGGATTATGGGATGGGCAACAAGTTTTAAAAGCCGAACAAGAATTTGTAGAAAAATACCTGAAAGACAGTTCTTTAAATGCAAATAAGGATCAACATACTTTTCTTCCACTCAATGGCTTCCCCGGACCTGAATCCATGCTAATTGGACCAAAACTGAGAATGGTATTTATTGATACCCAATGGTGGTTGCAAAGTCAATTTTTTCATTCTACTCCTAAATTCCCAGGAATGAATCGAAAACAAACCTCCCAAGCCTTTTTTCAGCGCCTTGATAGCCTCTTAAAAGCATCCAAAGCAAATGGAGAGCAAATAATTGTTTCTGCCCACCATCCACTCTTTAGTATGGGGCACCATGGCCGTCCTAAACAACCACTGCGATTTTTAGTTAATTGGACTCCCTTCCAAATTTTTGGACTTTTAGGTTTAAATCGAATGCTAGTTCAAGATATTCCACAACCCCGGTACAAACGTCTTAAAAAGAAATTCCTAGCACTTTTTGATTCCTACGAGAACTTGATTTACACCTCCGGTCATGACCACAATTTACAGTACTTTAAACACGGTCCAAACCATTACCTGGTGAGCGGTGCAGGAAGCAAACTAAACAAAATTGAACACCATAGCACAGAAGCTAAATTCCTAAATGGAATGGAAAATGGTTTTATGAAGTTGGAATTTCTCGACAATGGCCATGTGGTATTGAAAGTATGGGGAGTGAAGTCTGGTTGGAACCTATACCAAACTACCTTGTTTTAATCATGAAATCAAATTGGCTTGGAAATATTCCTTTTGAGCACAGGCACTTTGTAAAGCCAAAATCAGAACTTGAAGTAGCTTCTATCGTTGCCAAGGCTTACCAACTTGGAGAAAAAGTTAGGGTGGTAGGTGCAGGACATTCCTGGACTCCTGCCTGCGTTTCCAAGGATTATTTGCTTAACCTTGATGAACTATCCGGTGTGTATTCAATTGATTCGGATAAGCTGGTGGCAAGAGTTGGAGCAGGATCAAGACTAAAACACCTTAACCACGAATTTTGGAACCGGGGCTTTGCCCTTACCAATTTAGGTTCCATTGCAGAACAAAGCATTGCAGGAGCCACCTCCACTGCTACCCATGGCTCAGGTATTCGGTTTGGCAACCTTTCCTCAGCCATTGTTTCTGTAAAATTGGTGGATGGGAAAGGACAAGTGAAATTTTTCTCCAAAGATAAAAACCCAGAAATTTTCGCTGCTTTTCCGGTGGCTTTTGGGTGTTTGGGTATTTTAACCGAAATTGAATTAAAAATTAGCCCTCGTTATTACCTTCAAGAACATAGAAGACCCATGGATTTTGATTCTGCATTGAAACAACTTCCGCAATTAATGGAACAATGCGACCATTTAAAACTATGGTGGTTCCCTTTCAATAAAACACTTCAAACCTATTCTATTACCCGCCATAATCAACCGGTTCCTTCACCAAAATCATTTAACCTTCTTCGGGAGGATTCATCCTTTGCACAAGGAGTATTTAATTTGCTTTTAAAAATTGGCAATAATCGCAGCCTGGTGCCAAGCATTAATCGTTTTATTACTTCCGTACAATTCAAAAACGAAACCAATGTGGGAAGAAATTTCGATGTATTTAATATGGTTATGCCTCCCAAGCATCACGAAAGCGAATATGCTATCCCGGTGGAGTTTACCTTACCTGCCCTAAACGAATTAAGAGAGCTTATACATAGCAAAAAACATCCGGTAAATTTTATTACCGAAGTTAGGTTTGTTAAAGCCGATGATAATTGGTTGAGTCCGGCTTATGGCAAAGATGTATGCTATATTGGCGGTTATATGTCCGGAGACCAAGGATGGCCCGAATTTTTGTCCGATTATGAGGATCTTATGTTAAAGTACCAAGGCCGACCGCATTGGGGAAAAGAATTTACCCCCGAGAAACAGAATTTCCCTCTCTCCTACCCTCGCTGGCAGGATTTTTTGGCCATTAAACGAGAGTTAGACCCTACGAATACCTTTTCGAATTCCTGGACGGATAGATTATTTTCTTAGTTTCTTTTTTTATTTGGCCTGCCCATTAGCAAAAAAAAATCACATTTTCCCCAGGTAAGCAAGATGCACGGCACTGCCCGACCTAAACCAAAGCCGGCATAAAAGCTCCTAATATTCAGCCAACATAGTATTTTAATTTTAGGCATACCTATCACTAACACCTTAAAATACAGCGAATTAAATCTCTGACTTAAGTTTTCATTTGCCAGTCCTGATAATGGAATAGTTTAAACCAACTACGGTTTATCAACTCTTGCTTTTCAAGTAAATTCCAGCATGAACCTGATAAAATACTGAACTAATGATGGCAACAACTTGAAAATAAAACACCCATTGAAAATTTCAAATGAGCCACAAAGAAAACCTTAACCGATGCAATGAAATGCCAAATCAAAATGCACAGGGAATGGAAGCTTCAACTACATTTGCGAAAATAGCTACCCAACGTGAATTTAGAAAACACCTATTTTACTGAAGAGCATCGTTTATTCCGGTCTTCGTTACGCACATTTTTAGAAAAAGAGGTTCTTCCCCAAGTAAATCAATGGGAAGAAAATGGTGAAGTCCCAAGGGAAATATACAAAAAAATGGGCGAAATGGGATATTTTGGAATCGGATATCCAACCGAATACGGGGGAAGTGGATTAGATTTTTTCTTCGATGTAATAGTATTGGAAGAATTGGCCAAAGTGAATTCCGGAGGATTTGGTGCGGCCATAGGTGCACATATCTTACTTACCCTTCCTCACCTATTTAAAGTAGGCAGTAATTACTTAAAGGAAAAGTACTTGAAACCAGCCATCCAAGGTCAATTAATTGGAGCCTTGGGCATAACCGAACCGCATGCAGGAAGTGATGTGGCCGGAATATTAACCTCAGCAACCGAAACGCCGGGTGGTTACCTGATTAATGGTTCCAAAATGTTCATAACTAATGGTGTTAATTGCGACTACTATATTTTAGCTGCAAAAACCAATATTCACGCTGGAGCTGCCGGTATAAGTTTATTTGTTGTTG
Organism: Bacteroidia bacterium; assembly: GCA_019695265.1. Lineage (NCBI taxonomy): Bacteria > Pseudomonadati > Bacteroidota > Bacteroidia > Bacteroidia bacterium. Next base: position 8,004 of record JAIBAJ010000123.1, read on the forward strand.
ATGCTCCTGCAACAGGAATTTCAAGAACTAAGCTAAACAAACTTGGTTGGAGGGCTTCCGATACCGGTGAAATTGGTTTTGACCAGGTTTTTGTGCCGGAACAAAATCTCTTAGGAAGTTTAAATCAAGGCTTTTTGTATATCATGCAACGATTTGAATTGGAGCGATTAAGTTTAGCCATTTCAAGCAATGCTTTATGCGAAGATGCCTTGGAAAAATCCTTACAATATTTGAATGAACGACAAGCATTTGGCAGAAAACTAAATCGATTTCAAGAACTGAGACATCGCATAGCACAACTTAGCTCTGAATTGGAAATGAGCAAGGTATTTACTTACCAGGTTTGCACCATGTACAACCAGGGTCAATATGCTGTAAAACAAGCAGCTATGGCCAAATTACTTGCTACCGAACTAGCTGATAAATGTACCTACCAATGCTTGCAATTTTTTGGAGGTTATGGCTATATGGAAGAATATCCTTTGGCGCGAATGTGGCGTGACGCCCGTTTAGGTACCATTGGGGGCGGTTCTTCCGAAATAATGCGAGACATAATTGCTAAGATGGTAATTGAAAAGCTAGAATATAAAGTATAAGGTAAATTATAATACCCTATATCATTAAGTTGCTATTGGTTCTTTAGCCGAATGTTCTTTAGGCGACTGTATAAAAACTGGCTGATACCGAACAGTAGTAGCTAATTGAAACCAATCCTTCATAATACATGAATTTAATATATGGGTAAGGTTTTTTTCAAAACTTGGACCATTATTCCAACGCAATAATACTAGGAGATTCGTATGGTCAATCAACATAATTTCCAGCCGAGAGAATCCTTCCATAACTGAAAAAAAAGAACTTATACCGAATGTACATTATGTTTAGTCCAATTTTAGGTATTAATTTTTATTGAGAAAATTGGCCTAACATTCTGTATACTCGGCATTTATACCGAATGGACAAAATGTATAGTCCAATTTTATGCTTAAATTTTCTTGAAAAAATCGGACTAACATTTTGTATCCTCGGCATGTATACCGAATGGACAAAATGTATAGTCCAATTTTATGCTTAAATTTTCTTGAAAAAATCGGACTAACATTTTGTATCCTCGGCATGTATACCGAATGGACAAAATGTATAGTCCAATTTTATACTTAAATTTTCTTGAAAAAATCGGACTAACACCGATTGCAAATCTGTAATAGACCAAATAGGCTAAGCCATAATTGGTCTAAACAGCTTTTGCATCGGCATTTACCTCTGTAATTTTCGAAATAGTTTGGGACTATTTCTCAAATAACATTGGTATAACATTTTGTATCCTCGGTACTTACCAATCTAAATTTATAAAAGCCTTCGGACTATTTATAAATTAAAATTGGTATTACCTTGTTAGCTTTTTCAAGGAATGGACCTACATCAGATGGCCGAATTGTCAGGTTAAACAATTCGGCCACTTCTGTCTGATTTACACAATCCATTAGGAAGCTTTAGAGGCAATTGGGGCTTTGGAATAACGTCCCCAGGAAACAAATAATGCCAAGGCTACAAAGGCAAAATTTGCGCCTATATTGGCAGTTTCGCCCCTATTAAAGTGAAACAAAGCAGCAAAAATCATAACCAAGGCAAGACCTAGTCCTGCAAGAGGAGTTAATACCGGTTTAATTCGTAAGGCTGAAGGCAGAATTAATCCTAAGGCTCCCAAAACTTCACTTAGTCCAATAAATCGAACCAATACTTCAGGTGTTTCGGTGACCCAAGGCAGCATTTTGGCCAATTCGGGGATGGATTGAAACAATTTGTTTGCTCCGGCCATTAAGAAAATGGCAGCTAATAAACCTTGGGTTATCCATAATCCTGTCAGCTCCCCCAAAACTAGTACACATTAAAAGTAGACAAAAAAGTTTAATTTTAACAAGTGTAAAAAATGAAAAAGAGCAAATTCACATCAACGCAAATTGCGAACATTCTCAAAGAGTTTGAT
>JAIBAJ010000124.1 GCA_019695265.1 Bacteroidia bacterium
TTTTTTTGCCAGAACACAAAAAGTCGAATGTTATATTTTTCAAATTAGATGCTCTTAAATCGAACCATTTTGAAGGATATTAAACGAAAAATGGCGTCTAAAGGTGGTTTTTAGACAAACTGACGATTGAGGCAGTGTAGCCCACAGCCCTATGCAGCCCTAGCGGAATAGGGCGAGGACTACCGCCGAAAGCGTGACCCGAACGCCCATAGCATAAACTTAGGATTATGCAGAAAATTGGTTGGGCGGAAGGGAGCCCGCCAAATTGAAAAAAAAGACTTCTGCTCTTGTCTCAAAAAGCCTCACCACTTTGCCTGAGGGATTAATCCTTATTTCCGAGTAAACTTTCTTCTATCTGAGCCAAGGTTGACTTTCAGTACCTGCTATAGTTTCCCTTCCTTGATAACATCCACTAAACTCGGATCGAGTAGGGTAGTGGTATCGCCCAAATTGGAGGTGTCGCCTTCCGCAATTTTCCGCAAAATTCGACGCATAATTTTTCCACTTCGGGTTTTCGGAAGTCCGGGAACAAACTGAATTTTATCAGGCTTAGCAATAGGACCAATAATGCGGGAAACGGTGGCCGAAATATCCTGACGAGCCAGATTTTCGTCGCCATGGGTGCCATTGTAAATTACATAGGCATAAATTCCCTGCCCTTTGATATCGTGCGGAAATCCGACAACAGCGCTTTCAATCACCCCGGCGTGCATGTTGATGGCATTTTCCACCTCGGCTGTTCCAATTCGGTGGCCGCTTACATTCAACACATCATCGACCCTTCCGGTAATTCGGTAATTGCCATCATAGTCTCTTAAACAGCCATCGCCGGTAAAGTATTTGCCTTTGTAGGTGGAGAAATAGGTTTGCCGGCAGCGTTCGTGGTCACGGTAGGTCGTGCGCAAAATTCCTGGCCAAGGTGCTTTTAGGCATAAATTTCCGCTTACACCATTGCCTTCCAGTTCGTTTCCATGTTCATCTACTAAGCAAGGTTGAACCCCGGGCAAAGGCAAGGTGGCGAAAGAAGGTTTGGATGGAGTAACGCCTGCCAAATTGGAAATGAGGGTACCACCTGTTTCGGTTTGCCACCAGGTATCCACCACCGGACAACGTCCCTGACCAATGTTTGTTGAATACCAATGCCAGGCTTCTTCGTTGATAGGTTCGCCTACAGAACCTAGTACTTGTAAGGAGTTTAGGTTTTTGCCTTGAATAGGCTCCAAACCAAAGCCCATTAAACTGCGAATGGCAGTAGGGGCTGTGTATAAGATATTTACCTGATGTTTTTCCACAATTTCCCAAAAGCGACCGGCATCGGGCCAGGTTGGAACACCTTCAAACATCAGGGAGCTTGCACCGGCAGAAAGTGGACCATAAATGATGTAACTATGTCCGGTAATCCAGCCAATATCTGCGGTGCAAAAATGGATTTGACCGGGTTGGTACTGGAATACGTTGACGAAAGTATAATTGGTCCAAACCATGTAACCGGCAGTAGTGTGTACAACTCCTTTTGGTTTACCGGTTGATCCGGAGGTGTAAAGGATAAACAACATATCTTCTGCATCCATTTCCACGGCAGGAAAATCGGGGTTGCCGGCTGTTTCTACTTTTTTAATTTCATCTTCCCACCACACATCGCGACCTTTCAGCATGCTCACCGGGGTGCGGGTTCGGGTGCAGACGATTACTTTTTTTACTTCATGGTTACCAACCAAGGCATCATCGATCACACTTTTAAGCGGAATGTCTTTAGCGCCACGTTTAGCACCATCGCAGGTGATTATGAACTCAGCTTGTGCATCATAAAGACGATCGGCAATGGCCTGGGCAGAAAATCCACCGAAAATTACCGAATGCACAGCTCCTATTCGGGCACAAGCCAGGGTGGCAATGGCTAGTTCAGGAATCATTCCCATATAAATACAAACCCGGTCGCCTTTTTTTACTCCGTTGTTCTGCAATACATGTGCAAACTGAACCACCTTGAAATGAAGCTCTTTGTAGGTCAGCACCCGGTGATGCTCCTCCGGATCGTTGGATTCCCAGATGATAGCCGGAGTGTTCCCGTTTTTTTCCAAATGCCGATCGAGGCAATTTTCGGTAATATTGAGTTTTGCGCCTTCGAACCAACGAATGTGGGGTTCATAGAAGTTCCAGTCTAAAACGGTGTCCCATTTTTTTTTCCAGGTGAAATTCTGAGCTATTTCTGCCCAAAATTCGGCCGGATTTTCAATGCTTCGTTTATAATCCCTGTGATAGTGTTCCAGGCTTTTTATTTGGTAAGGGTAATTCATGGTGGTGCAGTGAAAAAAATTGTGGAAGGCTAGGCATTGGATGCTTTACTAACTTCTTCCTCACGGATTAAAAATGCATTGGTAGCAGCGGCTAAAACCAAGAGGCAGCCGCCGATAACCACAGCCAGTAAGCGATCATTATGAAGTACATTCTCCATGATATTTCCGAAACTTAGGGAGGCAATGATTTCTGGTAATACAATGAAAAAATTGAAAATTCCCATGTAGATTCCCATTTTTTTCTCCGGTAAGCATCCGGCAAGCATGGAATAGGGCATGGATAAAATCGAAGCCCAGGCAATACCTACCAATCCCATAGATACATATAGCATATCCGGCTGTTCAATAAATTTTACAGATATTAAACCGATTCCACCCAGCAGTAGGCAAACGGAATGGGTGAGTTTTTTGCCAAGTTTAGAAACCCAGAAAGGCAAGGAAAATGAAAATAGAAAGGTAACCAAATTCAGGATAGCCGAAGTGGTATTGGCAAATTCAAGTCCTTTAGTATATTGATCGGAATTGGTTTTGGGATCGCCGCCAAAAATATCGGATGCCACACCTGTGCTGAAGTAAAACCACATGAGAAATAATCCGGGCCAGGTTAGGAAATTAACCAAAGCCAATTTTCGCATTTGGATTGGCATGTTTTGTATGGAGTGTAAAATTTCTTTTGCCCCTTCCAAAAAACCACCGCCTTGGGCATTGGAAGCTGTATCTTCCTCGCTTGGAGGATATTCTTTACTGAAAATAACAGTGTATAGCACGGCTAATAAAAACATTGCACCACCGATGTAAAATGACCACATAATGTTTTGTGGAATACCACCGTTTATTCTTTCCCTGCTGAAACCAAACCAATCAACCAACACCATGGGTAAATAACCGGCAATAAAGGAGGCAATGCCAATGAACATGCTTTGCATGGCATACCCAAACGATTGTTGTTTTTCGTCCAGGTTATCGGCAACAAAAGCCCTGAAAGGTTCCATGCTTATATTGATGCAAGAGTCCAAAATCCATAAGGTTCCGGCAGCCATCCAAACAGTTGGGGAACTAGGCATAATAAATAAGGCAAGGGAACTTAAAATGGCTCCGATTAAAAAATACGGTCTGCGTCTTCCTAACCGGGGGTGCCAGGTACGGTCACTTAAATAGCCAATGATAGGCTGAACCAAAAGACCTGTCATGGGCGCTGCCAACCATAATCCGGGAATTTCATCAGGTTTTGCACCCAGGTATTCATAAATGGCACTCATATTGCCCATTTGTAAACTCCAGCCAAATTGAATACCAAAAAATCCAAAACACATGTTCCAGATTTGCCAAAAGGATAACTTCGGTTTTTGCTTGATCATATCGCTAAATTTTCGACTATAAAGAAAGGTTTTTTTTTGGCTGATTGGAAACCGGTATATGAAACTTCTACCCAAAAATTATTTCCGGATCCAATTTACCCCTAATCATGGATATTATGCGATCTGTTTCAATTTTGCAGAAAGAACAACCTGTATGGCAAGTAAGAAATTGCCTACATTCCTGAAGGCTGAATGAGGCTGTTTCGGTTGCCTTCAGTATCAACAAATGAAACATAAATTCCAAAGCCCGGAATATTCATTGGATTCCCTAATACTTGTCCACCATTGGCTTGTATGGCTGCTATGCAAGCTTCTATATTTTCAACTCCAATAACGATGGAAGGATATTGCATAGGCCAATCGGGTTTAAACGGAAAGAAACCTCCATTGATACTGCCTGCCGGAAATCCTGGTTTTGCATCAGATTCGGCGGTGGTTGCTAAAATATAATTTCCCGATTCAGGACCCAATTTTGTTAGTTTCCAGCCAAATACAGTGGTATAAAAGCGGGCAATTCGTTCGGCATGGTGGTAAGGAATTTCAAAATGTACAACCGGATTCATGTTGAATTTATTTAGTGGTTTGATAACCCATTTCTTTCCCTAATTTTTCATAGACCAAATCGTTGGGTTCCCAAAGTTCTACTTTATTTCCTTCCGGATCCAGCAGGTGGACAAATTTTCCATAATCATATTCCTGAATAGTATCCAAAACCACTACACCTTCCTTTTTCAGTTCGGCAGTAAGCAATTCCAAATTTTCAACCCGGTAATTGATCATAAATTCCTTGGTGGATGGCTCAAAATAGTTGGTTTTTTCACTGAATGGACTCCATTGTAAAAATCCTTTCCGGGTGCTATCGGCTCCTTGGTAAAATTCAAACACAGAACCATACGGATTTACTTGTAATCCCAAATGCGTTTGGTACCATTCCCTCACTTGTTTGGGGTTTTTGCATTTGAAAAAAATGCCTCCTATTCCGGTTACTTTTTTAAATTTTGGCAAAGGGGAAGTGAAGGTTTTAAAACCATATCCGGCTAAAAATGCACTTAAAACCAGCAAGCATAATAGGAAAAATTTTTTCATGTACAAAGTGGGTTAGGAGGGTGGGTGGTAAGGGGGAATTTGGAATTTGTAGCTTTATTGACTTTGTTTTAATGTTTTTCTAGTTTGTACTTTATGTTGAATTGGTGTAAACTAAGGTGGTAAACTACTTACCCCCCATTAAAAACCCTAATAACTTTTCATTCACCCATTCCGGATTATCCATTTGTATAAAATGTCCACTCCCGGGATCGTAAAGTATTTCAGGCTTTTGGCTGCAATAGTCGGCGGTTCGTAAACTCAATTCCTTTCCCAAAGCCTTATCCTGTTCTCCCCACAAAACCAAAACCGGACATTGAATTTTAGCCCATTCTTGCTTTTTAAAGGATAATAACTCCTTAAAAGCAGAGCGGTAATAAGCCAAACTACCTTTGATAGCCCGGATATCTGAAAATGCTTTCTCATATTCCGGCATTTCCTCTTTTTTAAAAGCTTGTCGGTTGGCTAGCAAGGATTTGAAGGTTTTATGAAAAAAGCCTTTTTTCTGCATAAACCGCTCCGGTAATCCCGGAAGTTGAAAAAAGAAGATGTACCAGCTTCGCTTAATTTGTCTCCAGTTAAATTCCATAAATGCTCTCCGCATTTCTAAAGGATGTGGCATATTTAATATGGCCAACTTTTTAATTCGATCCGGATACTGACTTGCAAAAGCCCAGGAAACCGCTCCGCCCCAATCATGTCCAACCACCATCGCTTTTTCTTCTCCTAAGGCGGTAATGAACTGGGCTATGTCCAAGCTTAAATTGGCTATACTGTAATCGTTTAAGTTACCTGGTTTGTCACTTAAATTATAGCCTCTCATATCCAAGGCAACCACTCTGAAATGGTGAGATAACTCAGGTATTTGATTCCTCCAGCTATACCAAAAATCCGGATAACCATGCAGCAACAAAACCAATTCGCCCTGGCCTTGCTCCATATAGTGCAAGCGGATACCACTTGCTAAAGTTAAAAATTTCGATTCCATTTACTTAGTAATTTGTTATTGTTTACTCCAATCCTTCTAACTAACAGGTCCTACAATTGGGCTTAGAGCTTAATAATCTTCAAAACTTGTATGCCTTGTTTGGTTACAAGCTTCATCATGTAATTTCCGGAGGGTAAACTTTTTAAAGAAAGTTGTTGGGTAGGGTGTTCAATACTTCCCTTCAACCAAATCTTTCCGTCTATTCCAAGTATCTCATAACTGCTAGCATAGTCGGATGTTTCCAGGGTTAGAACATCAGTGGTAGGGTTTGGATAGGCTTTAATTCCTTGCCATGTTGCCACAGTAGGAGGGAGGCCGGTAAGGATATCCATTCCGGCTAGGTGGTTAAGTTCCTGGGAGTAGCTGTTGACAAAATCACCGCCCATCACCAACCTGTTTTCCCCGAGCAAAGCCAGGGTAGATATGGTTGAATCTACTACTACCAAGGGCGAAATTTCCAGCAGACCGGGACCGGTTTTATAGTTCATCAGGTTATTTCCAAAGGTCATCAGGCTGCTGCATTGAAAATCACCGGCGCATAACAAACCATTGGTAGTTGCAAGCATTTTTCGAATATTACCTTCAAAGTACACCATGCCACCTTGGTTGGGGTTGATAGGTAATTGTACTTGCCAGTCAAAGTTTTCAAGCACAGCCAGAGCGCAAGTATCGGTGTTTGAAAGGTAGTCACAGGCAGCATATAACTTGCCATTGTAACGTTCAAAATCATTCACCGGGGTAGGGGTTCCCATTCCCGAAATTTGAAACTGGTTGTTCCAATAACTGACCACATTTCTGCGCAATGCTCCGGTTGCTAATTCAAAGTCACCACCAATATACAATAAGCTATCCACTGCTTCCAGCGCTCTAACTTCATTTCCATATAAAAAACCCTGATTTACTTCCTGCCAGGCATTACCATCCCATTTGGCCAGCATGCCGGTAAACCTTCCGCCTGCATAAAGTTCATTGTTGTAAAGCCCTATGGTATTCACGGTTCCGTCTAAACTACCCATGCTCGACCATTGCCCTGACCCCAGGTCGTATACCGCCATGTGATTGGCACTTTGTCCATTTACCGATGTAAATTCCCCGCCAATGTATAAACGGTTGTTATGAATCAGCATGGTATTTACCTTGCCATTGCAATTCGAGCCCAAATCCATCCAAAACCAGCCGGCAAAGCCCGACATATAGGCGGCCACATGTTGGCATGAAATACCATCGTTGTTGAGGGTAAAATCACCACCGGCGTACAAAATACCGGTCACCGGGTCAACTGCCAAAGCATTTACCGAGGCGTTCAATCCTCCGGCCATGGACGACAAAAAGAAGGTAGGCGGGTAACCCGGTTGAATCCAGGCCAATTCATCGGCTGTAAATCCGTGCTTTTGCGCCCATTCAGCTACTCCCGGAGTTCGGATATCATGCAGGTAGGCAAACTTCTGTTCCCGGTCAATTTGTTGAGCCAAAGCCTCGTAGCCGCTTTGTTGCATCAGGTAACCCACTGCGCAATGGTTTCCGTTACGGTCAATAAATACCGGATTTTTATAGGGCAAATAATCATTCACCGGAAAGGCCCGGCTATGCCAATATTGGTTTAAATGGTCCAGAAGCATGCTGCGGTTCTTCCATTGCTCCTCGTTCCATTCTCCCGATTTACGTAATCGCAATTCCTGTTCAACCAGGCTAAGGTGGGTAGCAATCCAATCGTCAAAACTTTTTTGGTCCGATTCATGAACCGCCTGCAGCAGCGATGCGTGTACAACCTGGTTTTTCCATTGTGCATTGACCCGTTCCAGATTTTTGAGCAATTGGTTTTGCCCCAGTATAGGTTGAATGCTCAGCAAGCTTAGCGCGAAGAGTATCAGTTTTTTCATAGAAATGGATTGATTGGGCTAAGGTAGAACTTTTAATTTGTAAACAAAGGCAGGTAAAAACGATGTTCGATTCATGACAAAATTAAAAATTTGGCGGGCCCCCTTACGCTACAAATTTCAATGAAACTTCCCACGGAGGTGCTAAGGCGTAAGGGTCACGCTTTCGGCTGTAATCCTCGTCCCACTTGGCTAGCGCCGCGTGGGCCTGTGGGTTACTTGCCTCAATCGTTGCCCGGGGTGCAAACCCCAATAGCCTGGCTTCGGACAGGGCAGTAGGGTAGGGCAGAAATGTATAGAATTAGCATGAATCTTATCCTTTTTGCCTGGTTTAATAAGCTCAAAATTCAGAAATAGGAATTGCCTTAAATTGGAGTCAGTTGCACTATTAAACAAAAGTCAATTCGACGATGAGTCCACTGGATGAAGTTTTTTTGGAATTTGGAATTTGGAAACCTGAAGAAATGATCCAATGGTTGCTTAGCTTGTAAGCCCCTCCCAAAATTAAATTGCTCATAGGCGTTCTTCCGCTAATAAAATCAGCCTGCAGAAATAATTTTTCATGGATAATTTCATATTCAATCCCTACTTGAACACCAAAGGTTTTCATCCCGTTCGAAAACCTGGGTTCAGTTCCAAAGTAATTGTTATTACCGGCATAAAACCCTGCTATTAACTTGGTTTTTTTTAGTTCATATTTATTGTTTATGAAAAGGTAATATTCCCATTCGCCGGGTTTAAACGTATGTAATAGCTGACCACCCATAGCCAGGGAGTAGTTGTTCAGTTCAAACAATTGTTTTTGCAAGTTCAGACCTATGGAAGGATAAATGGGCTGTTCATTTTTACTATTGCAAATAAATTTCCTTTTATCGAAGCCATAGGTTACGCCCAAAACATTCAATCCAATTTCAAATTCATTTCCAAGACCATAGCAAAGAGTGGTATTGCTTGCAATTGAATTGGCAAACAAATTAAATTGCTGCTGAAAGAATATTTTCTTCTTTTCTGTAATATCAGAACTTGGGACATTGAAGAAATTTTGTTGAGCAAAAGATTTCACTCCACTTAGACCAAGTAAAAACAATACAACGTATAATTTATTTTTCAAAACAGGAAGCTTAGTCGGCTGGGTTTGTACCAAGGGTTATTTTTGTAAGCCGCTAAATTACAATCAATTGAGAAAGTGCAAGATGTTAAATTATTGTATTTTTGATAAGAGATAATTTAGAAACTCCATTGGTTTTTGAAAACAGGAATTGCACTGGCCAGGTTTAGAAGTGTAAAGGAAACATACCGGTAATGCAGCATTATGTATTGGAATTCTTATGTGTAGGGTAGCCGACAAAACCAAACAGACTGACTAGGAGTAACAAAGGAAGATAAGTAAGAACCAAACCCGCTTAAACCCATTCAAATGTTCAGGTTAACGAAAAAACAGTTCCAAGTTGGAACATTTCAATGAGTGAAATATCGGAAAACTTACAGGTAAAATTTAGAATCCCCATAGTATTTTAAAACTAAACATGCTTCTGTCGAAGATTCCGAAGGATTTCGGAAACAACACAGGACTAAGCCGAAATTACTCCTAACGTCGTGAGAATAGTTCCGCTACGCTTCACTTCGGTTAAGCCCTTATATGTTATGGGCTGTTTTTTTTAATTATTAATCAGAATATATGTGATAACAGTATACGTTTCAGGTGCACCAGTTGCTGTCGAATTTTCAATTTTATAGCCAGCGTTAAAATATTTTTGCAAAGTCTTAAAAATTACTTTGTCATTTTCCTCTCTATTTGAAGTTTTAGCTGCCTTGAGTTCTATTATTTCTGTCTGTTCTCCTGTTGTAATTATGATTTGGGAACTTTGAAGCATGTTACCAAATGACTCGTAAATTCTAATCATAATTCTATTTCCGTCATTAGGCAGAGTTGAAAGATGTTTTGAAAAAGACACTTGATTATTCTTTGTTTCTCCAAAAGAGTTAATGTTGAAAATGGTAAATGATGCGATTAATAATAAAATAATATTGTTTTGTTTCTTCATTTTTTGTAAAGGTTAAAATTCCTACTCATTTGGCTATTCGGTGTCGCCCCGTTTTTGAAATGGTTGCTGGTCTCCACTTTTTTTTATCGGTTATAAAAGTCAAGAATTGTCAAATGGAAAAATTGGTTGTTCCCGTATCTGTCCTTGTACGGAATGTTGTTTAAACTTGCCCCTAACGTT
>JAIBAJ010000125.1 GCA_019695265.1 Bacteroidia bacterium
ATCTGAGGTAACCTAGGGCAATAGGCACTTTGGCACCTACGGCAGTATGGTAAAAACCTGTTTTCCATTTTTCAACCTTACCACGGGTACCTTCAGGCGGAATAAGAACCACTAACTCCTTGTGTTTATTGAAAAGCTGAATACTCGATTCCACTAAACCACCCTTTTTTGAACGATCAACCGGAATTGCACCCAATGCTTTAAAAATCCAGCCCACCGGAAATACAATTAATTCCTTTTTAATCATGTACCTAACCTTCACATCCATGATAAAAAAGGCCAAACGGGCAAAGAAAAAATCCCAATTGCTGGTATGAGGAGCAGCAATCATGACACAGCGGCTGTGTTCGGGAGCAGGTGTATAGCTAACTTTCCAGCCGGCTAACTTAAAAATGAATTGGGCAATTTTTTTCATGTTTATTGTTCGGCAACTACCAAAGCCAAATGTTTATGGTCGGGACTAATCGACAAACGGGTTTTGGTAAAGGCCGGTAGGGTAGTAGGAAAAGGAATATCGATTTTAGTACCGGTGGACCAATTCAACAGTATAAGTTTGGAACCGGTATTAATTAGTAAATGATTGGCATCCCAATAATCGAAAAACTCTGCTTTATCAGGCAAGTTGATTGAAATTCCGATATTCTTGTTTTTGTAATACATCAACAAAAAACCATCGCCCAGTTTTTGAGTAAACCAAGCTTCGGTTCCGGCAGGGTTGCTAACAAAACACCTACCCGGAATACCCGAAAGTTGCTTTTCAGAAAGAGAATCAGCCAACCAAATAGAGGCAGGTTCGGTAATTTTAAAGAAAATGCATTTAGAATCAACCAAGCTGTAGTATCCCATACTATCTGACTTAGTGAATATTTGTTTAGGTACTGCTTGATTGTATTGGTACAACCGTTGTGCGCTGTCTGAATCAACCCTAACGCAAGTAAATTGTTGCAGAGATGACCCTTTGGCTGAATATTCACTTTCGGGGGTATTCGTTATTGGAGTGGAAGCATTGGTTGAGAAATCAAAATAAAATACATCCGTTTGAGAATTGGTTTGCTCCGATACATAAAGAAGTCCGGTGGAATTGGCTGTAAAATAAGGTTGATTGTCATAATTTCCATTCTTTGTTATCAGATGAGGATTGGAAAGAGATACAACTTCCTTATCTTGAACAACGTCCATGAGCCAAATATTATTTTTTGGCAATTGAGCCCAACTTGTAAAGTTCAAGAACAAGGTAAGGCCAAGTACCAATAAATAACGGAGATGGCAATTCATTGGAATTAATGGATAAGGTTAAACAGCCTTCTCCAACGAACTTTTTTGAAGATATTAGATTCGTTTCCATCCAGGCTCAACCAGATGAAAACAGCTTTACCCACTACATGATCTTCCGGTACAAATCCCCAAAAACGGCTATCAGCAGAGTTATGTCGGTTGTCACCCATCATAAAGTAATAATCTAATTTAAAGGTATAAGAGGTGGTTTCTTTCCCGTTAATAATGACTTTCCCGTTTACAACCTCCACTTTATTATTTTCGTAAACTTGTATAGCTCTTCTGTAAATGGCTAAATTTTTGGCATCGAGGTTAATAGTGGCACCTTTTCTAGGGATATACAAAGGTCCAAAATTATCGACATTCCAAGGCACAATTGGATCGTGCGGGAAAATATAATCCATGTATTGACCTTTGGGTTGAAGTTGCAATCCAACCGATTGTACATTCGGAAAGGACTTAACATGTTCCAAGTTTTCATTAGTTAGGGTCATGTTATAATCACCAAAGTTGCTGGTGGGATAGAACTCGGTTATATCATATTTTCTTAGACTGCGTTCATTAAAGGTGGTTCCGTCGGTTTTAATGCTGTAATTAAACTGCATTTTTTCCGGTTTAGCATTTAAATGTCCATTGATAAACACTTCGCCATTCACAACGGAAAGGGTATCGCCCGGAATACCAATGCAGCGTTTGATATAATTTTCTCTTTTATCGACGGGTCGGAAATCTTCCATGGGATAATTAAAAACGACGACATCGTTGTTTTTAACATCTTGAAACCCGGGCAAACGGTAATAGGGTAGTTTTATCCATTCCAAATAGGATTGAGTACCTAATAAAGGCATGGTATGATGGGCAAAAGGAAAAGAAAGCGGAGTATTAGGAACTCTTGGACCGTAATTTACTTTACTTACAAAAAGGAAATCGCCAATAAGAAGGCTTTTTTCCATGGAGGAAGTAGGAATGGTATATGCCTCAATAAAAAACATTCGAATGAGGGTAGCCGCTACAACAGCAAATAAAATAGCATCGATCCATTCTCTCAAAGGTGATTTTTTCAGCTTTTGAGCTTTTTTAGGATCTGTTTTTTGTTCTTTCTTTTTTTCGAAAACCATGGGATTGGTATAACCTGTTTTGTGTTTAGAAACCTAACATATCTTTCATTCCGAAAATACCCACCTTTCCTTTTACGAATTCGGCGGCTAGCAAGGCCCCGAAGGCAAAGCCTTTTCTACCGAAGGCGGTATGTTTAATTTCAATTTTATCTTCTTCGGATGCATAGGAAACGATATGAGTTCCCGGTACATCATCTATTCGTTTAGAAATAATAGGAATTTCATCGTTTCGGGAATTGGTTTGATTAGTCCAGGCTACTTTACCGCTTAAGTTGCGAACCATTTCATTTGCAATGGTTATGGCTGTTCCGCTGGGGCTATCTAATTTCTGTTTGTGATGAATTTCTTCGATATCCGGAATATAATCGGGATGTTTATTCATCATTTGAGCAAGCTTACGGTTAAGTTCAAAAAAGATATTAACACCCAGGCTAAAGTTTGAGGCGTAAAACAAGGTATGGTCTCCATCTATACACAATTGTTTTACATGATCCAATTCATCCAACCAACCGGTAGTACCTACTACAACAGGCAAACCTGCTTCGAAACATTGAGTGATATTGCGCACTGCCGATTTAGGTGTACTAAATTCAATAGCAACATCAATATCATTCTTAATTAACAAACCTTTTTTGTCGAACCATTCCTCATCGGTATTAATGATTACGCCAATAGTATGACCACGAGACAAGGCAACTTTTTCAATTTCCTTTCCCATTTTACCATAACCTAGAATAGCGACCTTCATTAGATGAATGATTCTAATTGCTGCAAAACTAATAATCAGAATCCAGCTACAATCAGATTATTGATGAATTGTTCACAAAGTTTGTTAGAAAGTTTACTTTTTGAAATTTAATGATACCGAAACAGCCGGTGCATAACCATATGAATTAGACAAAGGCAAGGTAGCCGGTTGAATTTTAAGGCTCAAATTATCGCTTACATCAAAATCATACAAATGCCCATCCACATTGGCGTCTACGATATTAAGCACATAAAAAAGTCCGGCAAGAACGGCCATTAAATCACGGTTATAGCCGGTATTTTCCTTTAATTGCTTTATTTGGGCATCTGTATACTGGGTATATTTAGTATCCACCGTTAGTGGGTCATCGTCTAACCTGGCAATTAAGGACTTCTTATAATCCTGGTACTTCGTATTTTGACTAAAAAACAAATAACCAAAGGCCCCCATTCCACCCCAAACGATTGGCAGTTTCCAATACTTTCTATTATAAATCTGACCTGCCCCCGGACAAACTGAAGAAAGAACGGTAGCCAAAGCCGGGGAATGCTTTTTCTTTTTGAGAGCTAGGGTATCCAACTGTTGGGCTTGTTTCACCGAATCAGGCGATTGGGCAATAGAATAATAAGAAGAGGCAAGGATAAAGAAACTACAAAAAACTCCAAGGAAAAGGGATTGTGCGAGGAACTTTTTGAAATTTGAAAGAAAATCCATTAGGGTTCAATAATGGAATAAATTCGAAGTAGGTCATCATCTGATAAAAACGGAATTACCACTTCTCCCCCACCCTGGTCATTTTTACGGATAGTAACCTTAGTTTCAAGAGTTTGACTAAGATCTTCTTTTATTTTTTGAATTTCGAAAGAAAGAGCCATTTGAATTCTAGCAGGCGTGGGCTTCTTTTTCTTTTTAAGAGAAGCGGTTTTCACTTCGTCTTCAACCTGTCTAACACTCAGGCCATCCTCCAGGATTTTCTTAAAGATTGCCAATTGTTGTTCAGGACTATCCACATTTACGAGTCCTCGGGCATGGCCCATTGAAATTTGTCTGGTACGGATAGCCAATTGAATTTCGGCAGGGAGGCGAAGAAGGCGCAAGTAATTGGTAACGGTAGATCTTTTTTTACCCACCCTTTCGCTCAGTTGTTCTTGAGTTAAATTGCACTCTTCAACAAGCCGCCTGTACGATTCAGCAACTTCCATGGCGTCCAAATCTTCTCGTTGAATATTTTCAACCAGGGCCATCTCCAACATGGATTGATCGTTGGCTATTCGAACATAGGCAGGCACTTCGGTTAGACCTGCCAGTTGAGAGGCTCTAAAACGTCTTTCGCCTGAAATTAATTGGTATTTATCATAACCAAGTTTTCGAACGGTAAGAGGCTGAATGATGCCTAATTGTTTGATGGAATCTGCAAGTTCGTGCAAAGCATCCAAATCAAAATGCGTTCTAGGTTGAAAAGGATTAGTTTCGATTTGGGCAATCGGAATAGAACTAACATTTCCGGCCACAGGGGAAGTGCTAGGAGTATTATTGCGCGATGTAATATCGGTTCCCGGGTTTTCAAGCAATGCGCTTAACCCTCTACCAAGTGCAGATTTTTTAGGATTCATTCTTCTATTTCAATAATTTTCTCATCATCACTTAGCAAGGTCATGTTATTTTTTTGAAGAATTTCTCTTGCCAAATTCAGATAATTGATGCTTCCTTTACTTTCCGCATCGTGCATAATGATGGTTTGTCCAAAACTAGGAGCCTCACCCAGTTTGGTATTTCGATGAATAATGGTATCAAAAACCATTTGCTGGAAATGTGTTTTTACTTCTTCCACCACCTGTCTACTTAAGCTCAAACGGGTGTCAAACATGGTAAGTAAGATACCTTCTATATCCAAGTCAGGATTTAACCTACTTTGAACAATTTTGATGGTATTCAACAATTTACCCAAGCCTTCCAAAGCGAAATACTCACATTGTACAGGAATTATTACAGAATTGGCTGCGGTTAAAGAATTAATAGTAATCAAACCCAGGGAAGGGGAACAATCGATAAAAATGAAATCGTAGTGATCGCTTACCTTAGCAAGAGAAGCTTTCATCATTTGTTCCCTGCTTGGGAGATTAATCATCTCAATTTCAGCACCTACCAAATCAATATGAGCAGGCAATAAATCCAAGTTAGGGGTTTCTGTTTTCAAAATTATGCTTGCCGGATCTATATCATGTATGATACATTCATAAATACTCGTTTTCACATTTCTAGGATCAAAACCAACGCCTGATGTACTGTTTGCTTGGGGATCGGCATCAACCAATAACACCCTGTATTCCAATACAGCCAAGCTAGCAGCCAAGTTAATAGCCGTGGTAGTTTTTCCAACTCCTCCCTTTTGATTGGCAATAGCAATAATTTTTGCCATGAATTTTAATTTTTGCAAAGTTAACTGGTAGGTTTGGGATTAACTGATTTTGGAATGGTTTATTATCAACAAGAGCAATGTTAAATCTTTGTTGATAACCCAGAAAAATACCTACTATGAATGAAATTTAGATAGATTCTAAATAGTGCAATTCTATTCTTTACTTTTGCCCTGATCATTTTAAATGAAACCAACAACATTAAACCTGTTACAAATTGGGGACAAGGCCAAAATTATTGGTTTAGATGATCACATCATGAGTATCCAGTTAATGGAATTAGGATTATTACCAGGGGAAGATATTACCATGTTAGGGTTTGCACCATTTGGAGACCCCATGAGGCTTTCACTTACCGGCACTGACTTATGCATTCGCAAACAAGATGCGGAATTAGTGCTTGTTGAAAAATTGAAGGATTAAGTATTGAAAAAGATTGCGCTCATAGGGAATCCCAATTGTGGAAAAACCACTTTATTTAATGCGATTACCGGATTAAATCAAAAGGTTGGCAATTTCCCGGGAGTTACAGTAGAAAAAATTGAAGGTTCGGCAAAAATTCATGGAGAATCTTATTCCTTTATTGATTTACCCGGCACTTATAGTATCAATCCTAAGTCACCCGATGAAGAAGTTGTATTTAGTGTTCTTTCAAATCCCCAACATCCGGATTTTCCTGACGCTGTTATCTTAGTGGCAGACGCCTCTAATCTTAAACGCAGTTTATTTGTTTTAACCCAAGTACTTGAATTAAATATTCCCTGTTTAATTGCGCTAAACATGATGGATGTTGCCAAGGAGAAAGGTATTGAAATTAATCTGGAACTGCTTTCTGAAAACCTTGGAGTTCCAATCATTCCAATCAGTGCAAGATCAGGTTTCGGAATTCCTTCTTTATTAGAACAGGTATCGAAAGGGTTTAGCCTTTCAACAAAAAACTTTGTAAACCTTGATTTAATCGACCATGGTGTATCGGCCTATTTTCAGGCGCAGAAAGGTTTACCTTCCCGATTTGCCGGGTTTTATTTTGCGAACCATTTCGCCAGATTAGAAAAAAACAATGATCTTAAAGAAAAGTTTAACCTTCATCTAATTGAATCATCGTTTGAGCCCCAGGTTGCACAACGGCAGGAATCGATATTAAGGTTTAAGTTTTTACAAGAACTCAAGGAAACAGCTACTCGCCAAACGGAACTTCCCAATAAAAATTTTTCCGGGAAAATGGATGAGCTATTGACTCATAAATTTTTTGGATTGCTTTTGTTTTTTGTCATCCTCTTAGTTGTTTTTCAATCTGTATACCTTTTAAGTGAGTGGCCAATGGAATGGATTGACTACCTTATGTCCGGTGTACGATCTGAATTAAAATCCATGTTAAATCCTGGCCTACTAAAGGATTTGTTATTGGATGGAGTTTTGGCAGGCATTACCGGAATTGTCATTTTCATACCTCAAATTGCATTGCTGTTTGGATTTATTTCTGTATTAGAAGAAACCGGTTATATGGCCAGGGTCAGCTATATGATGGACAAGGTTATGCGACCATTTGGACTCAATGGAAGGTCGATTATTCCATTGATTAGTGGAATAGCCTGTGCGGTTCCATCCATTTTAGCCACGCGAACTATTGGTAGCCCTAAAGAAAGACTTTTGACCATTTTGGTTACTCCATTTATGAGTTGTAGCGCTCGCTTACCGGTTTATACCTTAATGATAGCCCTGGTGATACCTTCCGGAAGTATTTTAGGCATTTTAAGTTACCAAGGTTTAACCTTACTTTCCTTATACTTTCTTGGATTAATCATGGCCTTGGTTATTTCCTTTTTAATTAAGGGGTTTATAAAAGAAGACCAAAACACTCTATTTGCATTTGACCTTCCACCCTATCGTTCACCAAGGTGGAAATCAGTAGGTATTTCAGTTTATACCAAAATTAAGTCCTTTTTAGGTGAAGCCGGAGGAGTAATAATGGCTATTTCAATTGTTTTATGGGCAATGGCATCCTTTGGTCCATCCGATGAAATGGCACAGGTACAACAACAGTATGAAAATAGAATCACCGAAAACCCCAAGGATAGTTTATTGGCTATGCAGCAGTTCAAGTCAGAAAAATTAGAACATTCCTTTGCCGGCAAATTAGGTCAAGGCCTAGAGCCACTAATTAAGCCATTGGGATTTGATTGGAAAATAGGTATTGCCTTAGTTACTTCATTTGCTGCTCGTGAAGTATTTGTAGGAACAATGAACACCATTTACAGTGTTGAAGAAACAGACGAAACACCGGTATTATTATTAGAACGTATGAAAATGGAAAGGCGAAAAGGCAGTAATCGTCTGTACTTTGATTTGCCGACCGGAATTTCACTAATGGTTTTTTATGCTTTTGCCATGCAATGCATGAGTACCTTGGCTGTAGTTAAATCCGAAACCAAATCATGGAAATGGCCTTTAATGCAATTTTTTTGGATGGGTGCTATAGCCTGGATATCCTCGTGGATAGCCTATCAATTATTTTCTTAGGCCCTACCAAAAAGGACTTTTTCGGTTCCCTGTATACTCAAAAAGATGGCGTTTGGAACTATAAAGTTTTTTAACAGGTCTGCGTTTATGGCTATAATGGTAGCCTGTAGCACCGGGGTGGTATCCAGACCCGCAACCTTCAACAATAACAGCAAGGGTTATAATGGCCAGTAAAATTGATAAACGCTTCATTGATTTCCTACGGGGCAAATATAAAAGAGAAACGAGATTCTTAAAATTTTATTTCGCCTTCAAATGTGAAAAAAAATCCTGCACTTTTGCATCAGACACGAACATTTATTTTGCAACACCTTAAATCCTTCATTTATGCCAGCATTTGGTGCCTCCTAATACTAGGTATATCTTCCTGCAAGGACACTGTGGAAGATTGCTTTAAAAGCACAGGAAGCATTGCCAGAGAAGAAAGATTTGTAAGTGATTTTGATAGTATTCGATTAGAGGACAATGTAAATATCATTCTTATTCAGGATACCTTGAATAAGGTAATAATTGAAGCCGGGGAAAATTTGATACCCAAAATCAGATCAACAGTGGAGAACAGGGCTTTGATTTTAAAAAATGAAAATCATTGTAATTGGGTTAGAAAGTTAAATGTTCCGGTAAATGCCTATGTTCATTTTAAGGATATATCTGCGCTTAATAATTTAGGAGTAGCAGACATTACCAATCAAGATACTATAAACATTAAGGGTCATGCCATTGATATTCGGATCTTAGGTAGTGGAGATATACGATTAAATGGCAATTTTGATTGGATCTACGGAAGAGTACTAGTTTCTATTGGAAACTTATATTTATCGGGCAAGTCGGGAGGTTTGGAACTATATTGCGACGGAACAAGTTTGGTAAGGGCTGAAAATTTAGAGACTCAATTTGCCTCAGTGGAAACCTATCTACCCGGCGATGTTTACGTGAATGCCAAGGAACAACTCAGTGCAAAGATTTATTGGGAAGGAAATGTATATTACCGGAACAATCCTCAAATAGTTTACAAAAAAGAAACATCAACCGGAAGGTTAATCCAAATCCCTTAAGGATTAATAATTAATGGGGAAAGTACTCCAATCACTATTTCCATTAATTTGCCATTGAATGGAATTCCTTATGTCACTTTGAAATCCTTTCATGTGCTGCAATTCTGTCATTTTCGGAAAACCCTGGCAGTTAGGTATTTTTCAAAACCCAAGCACTAACGCATAGCCTTGAATAGTAAGCTCAGACAAAGAACTGATAGAAACAGTGATGCTTTAGTTTAGCGACCATCAGATAGGTAGCGCATCGGGCAACGATAGAGGCAAGTAGCTCCAAGCCAACGTAGCGATTTAGCGTAGTTGACTTGGACTACAGCCGATAGCGTGACCCGAACGCCTGTGCAAGTTATTTGAATTTAGCAACAACTCCATAGGCGGAGGGGGCCCGCATAATAGGAAAATTAAAAAATAGTCTTTCCGTTGTTACTGATTTTTTCAGCAGACCTTAGATTAGCAATTACTTGAGCTCCAAAGAAGGGACGATGTACTCTCTGGCAATCCAAATTTACACTTTCTGTTATTTGTTTCCCATTTTGCAAGGCAGCCTTTCTATAAAATTTCAGTTTAAGGTTGGTTACGATGAGCT